>CAYMTB010000576.1:0-1500 GCA_964393225.1 uncultured Syntrophorhabdaceae bacterium | reverse complement strand
CCGTGGTTGAAAGAAAAATAATCATTTTCAAACCAGGTTTCGCGCGGACCGGGAGCGAAAACCGGCAGATTAAAAATATTTTCGGTGATTGTTTCCCTTCCTGCGGTAAGGCCGCCGCCGACAAATGATCCGCTAGCCAGGATGAAGGCCTTTCCATTAAGACTGTTGGGTCTGCCTTTGGATGCTGTCATCACAGCTTCAATGATCGTGCCCGATTTTTCCACGCCAATTACCGGCCACTCCCAGTAGATATCGCCGCCCTTTTTCCGGAAATAGTCTTTCAGCGCGTTGAACAGCCTTCTGCCGGGCATTGATGGCGGAAGAGTCGGGATTTCGAAGACGGGTTTCCCTATGTGGGTTGCGATCGTTTGAGTAATTGTATCTGCCGATTCCAGACCGAGAACGGCGGGGAAGGCGATCTTATCTTCGCCAATTTTTTGATTATTAAGCCAGCCAATAAATGATTCCAGAAATTTTTTATCCTCAAAATGTGACGCGATACCCATGGTGCTGGAAACACCGGCATCATAAACTGAAAATTTAGTATTTGGGTGCCGGGAGATGATATAGCTGGGATAGAAATCCTTGAGCCCGGCAAAGGTGATGATGTGGATGCTCTCGCTTGTATCTTGTGGCACCGCTTTCATTGTGGAAGGAACGAGGCAGGAAGTCTTAAAAGTTCCCAGAGCGGAAAGAACAAGGCGATTTTCGTCGGGCACACCGGTATAAGGCAGTCCCATATCCATCATGGCCACCTGGAAATTATCAAGCGATTCCCTGATTGTATTTTCGGGGACAAGGTGAAAGGGATGCTCAGTCGCAAGTCCTTTAATGCCAAGCAGAGGATTATGATCGCGCGAGCAAACATCAATGCAGCCGGTGGAAAGACAAGCTGTCGGCTCACCGGTGGTGACAAGGGCGACTTTGAAGCCGCGTGCGGCAAGAAACGTTCCCGCCGTCAGGCCTGCTACGCCTGCTCCGAGAATAATGGCATCGTATTCGGTAACGCTCATTGCGGCTTCTCCATGGCCAGAATGCCCAGATAAATATATTCCACAAGTTGTTCTTCCCGGAGTTGATCACCCCACAGAGCGTACCTTATTCCTCGAAACCGACGCTGGAGAAAGCTTCGCAGCATCTCCATGGACTGCTCGGGCGAGATGACACTCATATCATTCATTATTCCCAGCGCGCGAAAAGTGCAGAAACCACCCTGGCACGGGCCCATGCCCAGACGCGTCCGGTGCTGGATATCGCCGACATTTCGCGTGCCGGTCTGTTTGATAATCCGTTCCACTTCTTTCCTGCTGACCAACTCACATTCGCAGACGACGTCTTTCATATCCGCAAGTCGTTTGGAAAGTGGATAACCGCTCAACTCCTCCTGCCCGTCGAGTGGTATTTCCGCCGTTTCGCAGGCTTTTTTAAGCTTGAAGGCAGCCATTATGGTATCAACCATCTTTTCCGCCATCAGACGGAAAGTTGTCAGTTTGCCTCCCG
>CAYMTB010000575.1:0-1503 GCA_964393225.1 uncultured Syntrophorhabdaceae bacterium | reverse complement strand
ATATATATCATACAGTTACAAGGTAATTCAGGGGAATATACCGTGCAAAGGTCTTAGGGTTTGTTTTAGTTCTTCTTCGGCCCGTTTGCGCTCGGTGATGTCTTCAGAGATGCCCAAGAGGTATTTGGTTTCCCCATCAGCACCCTTGATGCAGACCTTCCGGGTATGGAGAAACCGCTGATCTTTCCCGGCCGTCAGGATAGGTTCTTCCGGGATATCCAGCATGCCGGCCTCTCCGTCGAGCACTTCCCGGTCCTTGGCCATGAAGTAGGCTGCCTGTTCGGGAGGAAATAGGTCCAGGTTGTTCTTGCCGAGCAAATACCTGCGGTCGTAGCCCAGTAGCTCCTCTCCGGCGCGGTTGAATATTACAAAACGCAGGTCTGTTGCCTCTTTGAGGAAGACCATCAGCGGGACATTTTCCACGACCGCCTCGATGAGGGTTTTTGATTCCTTCAGCGCCTGCTCTGCCAGCTTCTGTTCTCTTCTTGATTCTGCCTCCCTGAGTTCTCTTTGGATGGCAGGAACGAGGCGGGGCAGGTGGTTCTTCATTACATAATCATGGGCGCCGGTTTTCATGGCCTCCACTGCTGTCTCTTCACCGATGGTGCCTGAAACAAGGATAAAGGGGATGTCCAGTCCTTTATCCTTGTACAGCTTGAGCGCTTCAAGACCATTGAAGCGGGGCATCTTATAATCGGATATGATGATATCCCATGTCTGCCTCTCAAGGGCCTCGTGCATGGCATCGGCGGTTTCCACCCGTTCATATGCCGGATTGTAACCGCTTTTTTGAAGCAAACGAATCATCAGCAGTATGTCATCTTCAGAATCTTCAATGATCAGTATCCTAAGCGGAATTCCCATTTTTTATCTCCACGTTATCTCTTTGGGATCAGGGGTCGACAGTGAATAATCAAGAGTTAAAAAGTTCTTAAAATTCTCAATTATTAATTTTTCATTCATCATCGCATTCCTGCTTCCCGCTTCCCAATTAAAGGGCTTATGCCGGTAAAAAGAAAACCAACGACCAACTTCTATCTGCCTCTTGTACACAGCCATTACCTTCTCGAAATACCTTTTATCATTGCCGGAATATTTTTTTAAGGTCTTCGTAAGACAGCCTGTTTGACCATAATACTTCGTAAGTATATACTCGCCGGCTCGAATATTTTTCTCGGGGTTGAACAGTTCTTGATTATGCCTTATTATGCCTGCCTTTTTTAATTCCTTTCCCCATACAGCATGGCGCACCTGCATCAATCCCCATGCCCCCTCGCTGGATATGGCCTTCGGATTTCCGGAACTTTCCACTTTGATGATTGCCTTGATGAGGGCGTTATTAATAGGAGTACAATACGGCGCTGTCCATGCCTTTAAAGCAGGAAGAAAGATAAATAAAATTCCATAGGTGATAATTACATTTCTCATTGTGGCCTTCACTATTCACTTTTCACAGATGATTAGATGTTTGGATGATTGGAAGTTTAGCTAACCCTCTAACCT
>CAYMTB010000574.1:0-1514 GCA_964393225.1 uncultured Syntrophorhabdaceae bacterium | reverse complement strand
CAGCGCTTGTTGGGGACTAAGATTTGAGTTTTACATTATCGCTGGAGAGGATAGAGGCAGTTTGCTCTGTTGGGTTATAGTCGATTATGATACTGACACTATTAGTTATGATACAAGCCATGGACTGCGTGCAGCTAACGCTGCAGGGTCGGTAATAACAACGACTTTTGATGGGCAACTTATTGTTGATGTCAAAAATACTGAAAATGTTAGACATCTAGATTTTGAAGCTGATCTGAAAAATGCTAGAACCAAGCCTCTTGACCAAAGACTCTGGCTTGAAGGGAACCTTTCTATTGGTTATGGAAAAGTGCTTTCAGAGAACAACGCTGACATATTTTCTCTTAAGTTTGACTCTGGTGAAGTCAAAGAGGCCCAGGAAATTTCCTTTGATAAATTTAAATTAATAAAAAACGATTGGTACCCCGGTCTTTTTAAAGAAAAACCAGCCAAGCTTGTTTGTTTTCCATACGCTCAGCATTTTGTATCTGATAGCCCTGGCCATGCTAGCAACATTAAAAACCAAGAAGAGCTGGCGGAGGCCATTAGTCAGATCGATTTTGAGAATACTCCAGTTTTTTCCGCCAAATCGTTTAAGACAATGTTGTCTCACGGAACATTTCTGACTTTCTTGGTAATTCTCAGCTTAATAATTCTATATTTAATAAAATAATTTTTTTTCTACGGCTAATATGATTGGCTTAAGTTTTGTAGTAAGAAATAGGCTAAATTGATAAGTTTTTCATCTTGGATAAGGAATGAAACAAAAAGCGATTGTTGTGAAAAATTTAGTAAAAAAATATGGTTCTTCGCTCGCAGTGAATGACATTTCTTTTGAAGTTGATGCTGGGTCAGTCTTCGCTTTTCTTGGCACTAGCGGTGCCGGTAAAAGTACTACAATCAGCTGTATTACCACAACAATTGGTGTTACGAGCGGTGAAATATTTGTAAACGGTCTTAAAGTTGGCGCGAATAATGACAAAATTACTAAAGAAATTGGTGTAGTTTTTCAAACCTCTTTGCTTGACGATCTACTGACAGTGCGCGAAAACATTGCAACCAGGGCTGCTTTTTATCAACTTGGTTTAAAGACTAAGTCGAGAATTGAAGAGCTTTCACGAGCGCTGCAAATGGATACATTTGTTGACCAGCGTTATGGCACGCTCTCTGGGGGCCAAAAGCGCCGTGCAGATATAGCGCGGGCGCTTGTACATGAACCCAGTATTTTGTTTTTAGACGAACCGACAGCCGGTCTTGACCCAGCCTCCAGGGAAAATGTTTGGCAGACAGTGTATGACCTGCAGAAAAAGAATAATTTAACCGTTTTTCTGACCACTCACTACATGGAGGAAACAGAAAAAGCCAATCAAGTCTATGTCATAGAGAAGGGAAAGATTATTGCTAACGGCACTCCTCAGTCGCTCAGAGCTAAATATAGTAATGATCAACTTAAGCTGATCCCTGCGAATTTAAATAACTTAGAAACAGAACTTTCAAAACAACATATTAAATAT
>CAYMTB010000573.1:0-1526 GCA_964393225.1 uncultured Syntrophorhabdaceae bacterium | reverse complement strand
AAGACCAGTAAAAGTTGAAAGATTTATGGTTTTCTGATGCTGGTTTTTGAACTGTTACCACCGACTTTAAATCCCCCTACCTATTGAGGCGAGAAGTTATGAAGTTGGGAAGATAAGAAGTTACGAAGAATCACAACTTTTCAACCTCGTATCTTCACAACTTCGGCCTTTCCCCTTCCCCTACTCAACTCACTTAACTTACTCAACCGCCTTCCTTCCCTGCCTTTCACTTCTTCAACATATAAGCAGCGAGTTTTACGGAATGTCTTTTTTTATCCCAAAATATTTCTATTTCTATGAGCTTTACATCATCGATGGGTGTTTCGCTGACCGTCCGTGTAAAAAAATAGCCTGAAGGATCGTTCTCGTCGATTAACCCCTCTATCTTTCCAGGATCAGGAAGTTCCATTCGCTCAAGATCCTTCATCCTGTCGTCGGCTATCATGGTTGCCTCGGTCATCCTTCTCGCATATTCCTCCAGTCCCATCGAGCTCGATACAAGCGAAACAAGGGAGACAAGCGCAATCGATACGATTGCCAGCGCCACCATTATCTCAAGTAAGGTCATCCCTTTTTTTGATGACAATCTCTTCGATATATCCATATTCTCCGGTCATTTTTGCCGTTAAAGGATTGATGATAACAGAATAGAACCCCTCGTCCTTGCCTTCAAGGTGTAATATAAGTTTGTCAACAAGGCCGGTTGAATAAAACCTCATGACAGGTTTTCCGAGGGAAAACTTCTCTCCATTGATAATAACGTCTTTAAGGAGATATTCTTCCGGAATCTGAATATCCCTCAAAGAGACAAAACCTTTTATCAGATCAACATAGCCGATACTCACCGTGTTCTTTGTTATATCAAACTGTATTGCCTTTTGTTCATAGTCTGAAACAGCATTCTCCCGAAGAAGCAAGATTTCAATGGAAAACCTTTCGAGGAATGTGTCTTTGCCTTTTTTTGAAAAAACATCCCATCTCACCGAGGCGAAGGTGAGCAGAATGGACATTAAAAGGGTTATAAGAATTAGCTCGAGTAATGTAAAACCGCTATTCTTTCTCAATATCCTTGCTTGATATATCCGCATTTTTTCCTGTTCCACCCGGTTCTCCATCAGACCCGTAGCTGATGATCTCGTAGTCCTTGCCATCCGTGGCTGGCGAACTGAAGTAATACGGATTATCCCATGGATCCTTTGGTACCGTCGTGCTCTCTAAATAGCCGCCCTCTTTCCATTTCCTCGGTATAGGCGGGGTGTCAGGTTTTTTAATCAAGGCCTGGAGCCCCTGCTCGGTTGTTGGATAGCCCCCGTTGTCAAGCTTGTAGAGTTTCAGGGCGCTTTCAATTGTCTTAATATCTGTCTTTGCCTTTATTCTCCGGGCTTCTTCCGGTCTGTCCATAATCCTCGGCACAAGCAGCGTTGCAAGTATGCCGATGATGACAATAACAATCATCAACTCAATCAGCGTAAAACCCTTTGTTGAGCGTAGAGCGTAGAGCGTAGAGCGTAGAGTTCTATGTGGAC
>CAYMTB010000572.1:0-1531 GCA_964393225.1 uncultured Syntrophorhabdaceae bacterium | reverse complement strand
CCCCGAGCCTTGGTGCTGGCCTTTTTCAATGAAACCTTATCAACCCACAAATAATCCAAAAAAAGACCATGAAAATTGAAATTCCGGAACAGAAAAAACTCGTCTACGAGATGATCATCCCCATTCGCTGGGGCGACATGGACGCCATGGGCCACGTCAACAACACCATTTATTTCCGTTATCTGGAGCAGTTGCGGGTGGACTGGCTGATCTCAGTCGACTACCAACTCGACCCGAAGGGCGAGGGCGTGGTGATCGTCAATGCCTTTTGTAATTTTTACAAGCAACTCGAATTTCCGGGTGACGTGCTGATGAAAATGTATGTAAGCGACCCCGGTCGCACCACGTTTGAGACCTGGGGCACGATGGAATTGGTTGACCAGCCCGGCGTCATTTATGCGGCTGGTGGCGCCACCACCATCTGGGTCGATTTTCCGAACCAGAAAGCCAAAACCCTGCCTGACAGGCTGCGGGCGCTGGTGAGTTGAGATGCAAGAAACCATGGATTCACAATACATCGCAGGCCTTGCTACCCGCAAGCAGGTCATGGGCGAAGAGTTTGTTGCCAATGCCTTGGGTAAGGTCACGGATTTCACGCTGCCCATTCAGCAGCACATCACCCGCAATGCCTGGGGCGATGTCTGGCAGCGCGAAGGCTTGGACCTGAAAACCCGCAGTCTGATTACTGTGGCGATGCTCACCGCCTTGGGCAAACAGCACGAACTCAAAGGCCATGTGCGGGGCGCTCTGAACAATGGCGCCACGGTGGCCGAGATTCAGGAAGTGCTGCTGCATGCCACCATCTACTGCGGCGTGCCCGCTGCGGTCGAAGCCTTCCGCTCGGCAGCTGAAGTGGTAGAAGGACTGGGTTAATTGAATCTGCGATCAAATAGGGCTGTAGCCCCCGTATCACCTGCGCACATAGCTATTTAATGCATAGCGTTTAGTATTTTTAACTGTCACTGGAATCCATTTTGGAAGCTCTCTTCATTTCAACCGGCGTTGTCGCCCTCGCCGAGATTGGCGACAAAACGCAACTGCTCGCCTTCATCCTCGCGGCGCGTTTCAAAAAACCAGTCCCCATCATCTTGGGCATTTTGTGTGCCACCTTGCTCAATCACGGCATGGCCGGCGCGTTGGGCGCCTGGATCACGTCCGTCATCAGCCCCGAAGCCATGCGCTGGGCGCTGGGCTTGTCGTTCATCGGCATGGCAATCTGGACCCTGATTCCTGACAAGATCGAGGAAGAAGAAACCCAAGTGGCCAACAAACTCGGGGTGTTTGGGGCGACGTTCATCACGTTTTTCCTGGCTGAGATGGGCGACAAAACCCAGATTGCCACCATTGCTTTGGCAGCCCATTACGCGACACCGCTGTGGGTGATCGCGGGTACCACCCTGGGTATGTTGATCGCCGATGTGCCGGCTGTTTTTGTTGGAAACAAGTTTGCTGAAAAAATACCGATGAAGCTCGTGCACTCGATTGCGGCCGGTATCTTTGCCTTGATGGGTGTGCTCACCCTGTTCAAGGT
>CAYMTB010000571.1:0-1532 GCA_964393225.1 uncultured Syntrophorhabdaceae bacterium | reverse complement strand
ATTTAATACAAAACAACAAATTATAGGCTTTCCGCGTGTCCCATCAAAATCACTGGTTTCTTATTCAGTTGCCAAAGAACTGCCTTTGAAAACATTAGTTATATAGACACATTACAACTCTTGCGAAGACCCCTGGGAAAACATGTCAGCTTGGGGTTCGCAGACCACTTTCATGCTATTAACGGCCCCTCCTGATCAATACCTTCTTTTGCGCCAATATGCTCGACCCGTCGTCTCCAGTTTGAACCAAGGTAGTAAAAACGCAAGCTGTCCTTTTCTTCATCAATTTCATCAATAAGTCTCTGTTTCAAAACAGCCCATTGTGCGGGATCAACAATACATTCAAAAACCGAATACTGCACACGCTGGCCATAATCCAGACAGGCTTTTGCCACACGATTGAGACGGCGGGAACCTCCAGGGTCTTTCGTTGCAACATCGTAACTCACCAGCACCATCATTTCTTGTCTCTCCCTCACCTCGTTTTTTTAATCTTATATCTATTCACTGCCTTAATCATTTCCATATAAATGGTGGATACCCGTCCAGATCGCCCCGCAAATACCGCGCCATGAGCAGCGCCTGAATATGGAATATTATGCCGATCATAACTTTTTCACCAAGGAAAGGGTGTGTAATTTCTTCATGCTTTCGCTCCTGATAGGCCACAAGCACAGTCTTCCGTGTATCATCGTTCATAATGACAGCCCCGGAATCCATTTTCTTGAAACCCTTATCCTGAACCTGCTGAAGGTTGATAAGCGAGAGCACAAGCCGATCCGCAATAAAAGGCCTGAACTCCTCCATCAGGTCGAGGGCAAGGCCGGGCCTTCCCGGCCGATCCCTGTGGAGGAAGCCCACGGCAGGGTCCAGCCCTACCGTTTCCAAGGCTGACCGGACATCGTGCATCACAAGCGTATAGATGAAGGACAAAAGACAGTTTACGTTATCAAGTGGTGGTCTCCGGTTACGTTCATCGAAACGGAACGTCTCCTTTTGCGCGACAATCAGGTGATCAAAGACGTTGAAATAGATATGTGCTGAGTCCCCTTCTAATCCCCGCAGGACATCGAGTGGATATTCATGATCGAAAAATTCGAGCTGGCGATTGAGCCGCATTACAGCGGCGCGCAACTCCTGTTCGTTAATCCTGTCTACATGGTCACGAAGCGCCCTCTTCAATACGGTACGGCAATTCGTGATCTTGCCGGTGAGAATAAATTTGGCAACCCCGGCAGAGAATGCAAGATCATCGGCCTTCCGGTACTGTTCCCGGCGGAGCAAGACATTGCCTGAAACAGGCCCCTGAACCTTCGCCAAAAATCTGCCGTACTCCGTTAAGAAACTCAATGCCACCTGGTTTTCAGCGCAAAAACCCATCAAAAAAGGACTGCATCCGACATTGCCGAAACAGACGATACCGCCAATTGTATGTACGGGGATGCGCAGCCGTATCTCGCCATCGATCTTGACAACAACCGTTTCCCCTTCTTTCGACAGGTACGCCCCTTGCGTGGTTACATAGAGGGTAT
>CAYMTB010000570.1:0-1537 GCA_964393225.1 uncultured Syntrophorhabdaceae bacterium | reverse complement strand
CAGAAGTGCAATGCTCAGTTGACCAGGACTTTATGATGCTCAGTATTCCAGACGGCAAAAAGACATTTACCATCAACGGCAACAAGATGACACCAGGCATTTCCATATCAAACAGTGAGGTAGGGATAGCATCATTGGCTATAAGCGCCTTTTTCCTCCGTTTGATTTGCACCAACGGCCTTATCTCGGAAGAAAAGGAATCCCAGAAATACAAACACGTTTCCAGAAGGATTCTTGATGAGTTCCCGGAAGTGCTAAGCAAAGTCTCATATCATTTGGCTGAACAAAAAGAAAAGTTCAAATTGTCTTTAGAGAGTCATGTTGCTGACCCCTTATCGACAATGACATCTTTTAACCGGCAGTTCCAGTTAAGCAAAGAGGAACAGGAAGCAGTTACATGGGCATGGCCATTTGAAGCGGGGGAAACCATGTTCCAAATCGTCAATACTTACACAAAGGCTTCTCAGTATGAAAACCTGCCGTCAGCATCTGTGAATAAGTTACAGAAAACCGGAGGGAATATCCTGAATATGGTTGGAGGGGTAAATTGAGAACTGTAGAGATTTACTTCAATGACCTGACATTTAAGGCACAGAAACGCTTACTGAAGGCATTTAATACCAGCGAGAAGGATGAAAACTGGGATATAACCCCAATTGCCATTATTGAAAGGGAGGAGGATACATGCCAATCGACAGAGTAGCTGAATGGAGAGAATTTTCACAACAGATGGAAGAGTATATTGCAGAAAATACCATTGAAAAATATGAGAGCAACGGCATTGATTTAATGTCTTTGACCAACAATCCGGTAATCTGTGTGTTCTGCATACTTAAATATGCCTGGAGAATTTGGAACAACCATATGAAATCTCAGGACCTGTTTAAAATTGCACATTATGCCGCCATAGCCTGGAAACTTTCAGAGGGTAAGATTATAAAAACCCGGGAAGATGAAAAGGTTCCATTTAAAGTTTTATCAACACGCAAAATTGCTGAATGCTGAGGAGGAGGGATGCTGCCAAGAACTTTGTATGAACTGGAAAGAATTCGCAAACAATGCAGAAAGATGGTCACAAAAAGAGCTGTCATATCCGGTGCAGCCTCGATAATACCTGTGCCTGGAACAGATGTGGCAGTAGATATTGTTGTACTCACTGAGCTTATACAGGCAGTCAATAAGAGGTTCGGTTTATCGAAAGATCAAATCAATTCCTATGACACAAAAACAAAGATACTCATATTCAGCCTCATTAAAAAAACAGGCAAAACCATGGTGGGAAAGGTGATAGCCAGAGAAGTGATTATCTGGATTATTAAAAAGACAGGAGACAAGATCATCTTTAGGCAGATTCTAAAATACATCCCCCTACTTGGTCAGACTGCCTCGGTAGCCATCTCGTTAAGCACCATGAAATTTGTGGGCAATGGCCACGTATCTGACTGTTACAGACTGGCTCGGAAAGTTATCCTGGAAAAAGAGGGAAAACGGACTAACGGTATCATGGCCTTTATCTCGCATGTATTATTCAGATTAA
>CAYMTB010000569.1:0-1541 GCA_964393225.1 uncultured Syntrophorhabdaceae bacterium | reverse complement strand
GGTAAAAGATATACATCATCTTTTTCAGGCCCATCAATTACCAAAAGTTTGGTTTTGGCGTTATCTGTTGACCCATATTCTTGTTCCAGTTCGTATTTCAAGTGATTACATATACCGCGTCCTAAACCACCGATGCCAATGACCAAAAAAGCACTCGCCATGATTTACCCTCCCTATCAATAGAAGTGATCTTAAATATTAACAAAATATTAATTTTCAACACTTATTCTAATGTACTCACCTAAGTCCGTGATGCCGTCACCTTTAGTAACAAGAGATTTTTTCGCAAGTAACCCCATTGTCAAAACAGACAGCCAACCACCGGCATATACCTCTACAGATTCCTCACTTTTTGCCCTGACCCAGAAAACGATTTTTTGTATCTTGTTCTTTGACGTTTCCTCAGCGTCTGTTTCATCGGGTAAAATTTCAATTTTTTTGCAAGTTGGTTTAATCCATCTCATGCCGTCTTGATAACCGTTGATAATTTCTTCTTGATTGACAAGAATTTGGAGCAGCCCCGAAAACTTTTTTGTCAGCACGTTTAGCCAAAGAACAATCCAAAGGATCCAGATTATTAGGAGAACTGCTATGGCAATCGTGATAATCTGGCTAACTGATCCTGCAGTCTGCCAAGAGGTTGGGGAAACTCGGAAATCGATAACCTCGATGGCCTCTTTGGGAAGGAGCTTGTCAGACATTCTGGGTTCACCCTTGGTCCTTATTGCCAGAGAATATAGGCCCTCCTTCATATCCATCGGTGTAATGCCCTGATATTTACCGCCGCCCTCATGGTTCAGCCAGATGGCCGGAGATTGCTGGCCTGACGGTGAGGAGACAATTTGTGCGAGGATCAGGTCGTTAGGGTTGTCTTCGAATTCTTTCTTCGGGTCGCTGTTATCTGTTCCTCGTCTCAATGTACCCTGAATCTTGAATTGCTTGGAAATGGGATAGATGGCCAGTGGCTTTGGGGCGCTGAAATCAACATAAGGATAGGACTGGACAAAAATCTTCTGGGTGTTGGCCGTATCGAAACGCGTGCCTCCCTTGACTTTAAGGCGGATGTGATACTCCCCTGGTTTGTCCATTTTTAAAGATTTTTCCGCATAGTAGGTTTTATTAATTTTGTTTTTCGGCAAGAATTGAACGTCCTCATCATAATTAAGATTATCCGGAGATGTGATCTTTGCCGTGAAGGACAATGGATAATCTGGTAGTTCCTTTATTTCCTCGCCACTTTCTTTTGTAAACTGAGCCCTTATCCAGAGAGTCTTCCCGACAGGGTAGTATTGCTCCGGATAGACAAGGGTCAGTCGGAAAGGTATGGGATTTCTCAGAATGCTGACGCTACCCGTTCCTTCGAGAATTTCGTATCGCCACATACCTGGACTTGGTGAATGAATAGTCAAAATGGAATAATTTTCTCCCTTTTGTAGTGAAACATCTTTGTCGGTCGCCTGGAGGAGTTGTCCGTTGGGACGTTTTATGCCCACACGCACATTGGACTCGGTGAAGATATGAAATTCAGCTTTGTCTAGATA
>CAYMTB010000568.1:0-1544 GCA_964393225.1 uncultured Syntrophorhabdaceae bacterium | reverse complement strand
CCATTACACTGACGGTGTACTCCCCGGCCCGCATGACCATCGCAACCATCTCATCGACGGTCAGTTCTCTTGTTGTGGAGGCAAGGGCTTCCATCAGAAAGTCATATATTTTTTCATCCTCAAAGCCGAGGACGGCTGCATGGTCTGCATAAGCGGCAATTCCCTTGATCCCGTAAATCAGAAGCTCCCTCAGAGAACGGACATCTTCGTTTTCCGTGGACTGGACGCCGATTTCAGCCGCCTTTTTGCCGAATTCATTTGCATCATCAGGAAACCAAATAGCCGCATCATGCAATGTCCCCGGAACAGCTAACCCATATTTCTTTTTCAGTTCCTCCCGCAATTTCAACCCCTCCTGTATAAGGGAGACAAACCTGTCATTGTCAAAGTTTACATTCGTGATCGTCGCGAAAAGAGCCTGGGTCGCAAAACGTCCGTAGATGATATCCAATGTCTCTGTCTTTTTTGCCTTTTCGGCATAAATTGCGATACCCTTCAAGACATAAACCAGCAGATCATGAAGCCTGGCAGTATCTTCAGTCTTCCCGCAGACACCTTTTACATCGCAGCCCTTGTTTTTCGCCGTTTCCTGACACTGATAACAAAACATGTAACACCTCCTGTGTAAGATTGATTGGTTGTCTTTTGGCTGACAATGTATCTTAAAGAAGATCTCATAACCTTGACTTATGTTAAGAAGTCGGTATAGTTCTGCAAAAGAGATATATTTTATGAAAAAAGCACATGATGTCTTGATAAACAGTCAGCTCTTCGGGGGCTTACCTGAAGAGCACATCAAAGAGATCGAAAAGATATCCATTGATAAACACTTCAAAAAAGGTGAGCTCATATTTTTTGACGGAGACGAGGGGATAGGTTTTTATCTTGTTGTCGAAGGAGTCGTGAATGTTTACAAGCTATCTTCCGAAGGAAAAGAACAGATACTCCACATCGTGAAGGCAGGGGAAACCATTGGCGCGGTTCCTGTCTTTTCAGGTAGATCATATCCCGCCAACGCCCGGGCAATCTCAAAAAGCCATCTCTTGTTTTTTCCCCGGGGAAAGTTTGTACAGCTTATAACAGAGAAACCTTCGCTTACAATGAATATTCTGGCCCTCCTTTCCATGCGGCTGCGAGAGTTTACTATCCAGGTTGAGAATCTTTCCCTCAAGGAAATACCCGGCCGCCTGGCCGCTTACCTGCTTTATCTGTCGCAGGAGCAGGGTAACAAAGATGTCATAAAACTTAATATCTCCAAGGTGCAGCTTGCCAACCTTCTGGGCACGGGTCCGGAATCACTGTCACGCACATTAGGAAATATGAAGAGTAAAAAGCTTGTGGAGGAAGACGGATCCAACATCAGGCTGATTAACCGCAGCATGCTGGAAGAGCTTGCCGAGAGCGGCAAAGACTCCCGATGAAATAGCTTCGCAGCCACACCGCAACAGATATTTCTACAATGTCAAGCACCTAAAAAGAAGTTCCAGCCGCCCGATTGGCGGTAGCAATTGCCTGATGGGCCATGTCAATGGAGCGTCCAAGGG
>CAYMTB010000567.1:0-1548 GCA_964393225.1 uncultured Syntrophorhabdaceae bacterium | reverse complement strand
GTTCTATAAAGAGATTGCCGCCATAGAGGAGCTTACCTATACAGAAATTAAAAACAGATTAGGCAGGGAGGTGACGGAATATTTGAGAAAGAATTACCAGTTGAGAAAAAGGTATTCGGGGAAGAAGATGTCTTTTGATGCGTATCTGAGAGACGATGCAACTATCGAAAACACCGCGTCCTATCTGCTCGGACTCTACCGGGGAAGGGCGGATTTCTACAAGCTTATAGTTGCAATAAACAAAATTTAAAAAAGAAGGAGAAGAGCAATTATGGAAAAAAATGTTCAAATAAAGACAAAAGGTTTTTTACAGTCACTCACAGCGCCGGCAGTTATGTTTTTTTGTATGGTGTTGGTATGGGCCATATCCGCTCATGCGGGAACAGGCGGTACAGAATTTACCGACATATACGATACGCTGACCGGCTGGTCTACCGGCGCTCTCGGCAAGACTATCGCGGCAGGTGCTTTCCTGGTCGGCATCGCAATGGGCGTTGTAAAACAGTCGGTCATTTCCGTTGTAACGGGTATCAGCACGGCTCTCGCAGTCAACTATACGCCTACGATCATTGACGCTGTTGTAACATCATTGATCTAAGCAAATACGGTTAATCTAAACAGATATGGCGGGGGCCGCTTTCCCCGAGACCCCTGCCATATTTAGAAATAAAACGGGATACGGAATGGACATATTAAAAATACACAAGCAACTGTTAAAGCGGTTTTCTTTATCAGAACTGCTGCCATACTATACTTACGACGACAATAACGAAGTGTATACGCTCTCGTGCGGCGTGGGGTTTGTTTATGAGTGTTCTCAGGCGTGGGGAGGCGCCACGACGTCGGATGCCCTGAAAGGGCTTTACTATCAGCAGTTTCCGCCCGGGACATCCGTACAGTATACCATCTATGCCTCGCCGACAGTGACCCATCAAATGGATGCCTATGCTCATTTGAGGGAGAACAGAACCACAAAGAGGGGGCTTATCGAGGTGGCAAGGAGGAAGAGGGATTATGTCGTAGCGGGCGCAAAACAATCCATGTTGAAGGGTTACGACTTCAGAGCGAGAAACTTCCGGCATGTAGTGTCGTGTATTGTCCCCTGCGAAACTACGCCCAATGGCTTTGAACAGGGAATGAAGATCGCGTCGAGAATAAAACCGACCGTTGTTCAGGCGTTAAGTACCGCCCATCTTAATCCAAGGGATATGTACCCCGATGAGTTTGTCACGTTAATATCAGAGATGCTGAATCCTGCGCACAACCACGATGAAGTGCAGCATTACGATGCGAAGACTATCATAAGGGAACAGGTCGTGTATGGCGATACGGAAATCTTTGTGGAAAAGGATCATCTCAAAATTGATGGCAAATATTTGAGAAGTTTTACCGTCAAACAGTACCCGGAAAAGTGGGACATCGCCGATACGGTGAATTATGTGGGAAGTTTATATGACAATGTGAGACAGATGCCATGTCCTTTTATTATCACTCTGAACACGGAGTATCCGGACAGGGTGAAGGCGATAGATGCCGTCCAGAAGAAGG
>CAYMTB010000566.1:0-1551 GCA_964393225.1 uncultured Syntrophorhabdaceae bacterium | reverse complement strand
TTGATATATGTCCGATGACCTTTTTATGATCCCATTCTTTCTCTTTTCCGGAGGGCCATCCTGATTAATTCGCTTTTTACGTCGATCAGAACTCAGTTGCTCGTATTGGTGTTGATATCAGTCCTCCCGGCACTGGGGGCTATCCTCTACTCAGGATTGACGATTCAGCAAAAAGACATAGCGAAAGCGGAGAGTGATGTCCTGAGAGTGGTCAACTCGCTGGACGACGACCATGGACGTATCGTGGATAGCACCAGGCAGTTTCTCGCGACACTTTCCAGACTTCCCGATGTGCAGAAACAAGATGCCAAGGCATGCAACAGGCTCTTCGGAGAATTGCTCAAGGAAAACCCGCTCTATGCAAATATTTTCTCAGCAACGGCCGCAGGGATGGTATTTTCCAACGCACGACCTTTCACACCCCATAGTATAAGAGATAGAAAATATTATCAGGATGTTCTGAGGACAATGGATTTTTCAGTTGGCGAGTATGTCATCGGCGTGACATTGAAACAGCCGGTCCTTCATTTTGCTTACCCCATAAGAGATGTCAGAGGAGGATTAAAGGGGATTGTTGTCGTTGCCCTCGACCTCAAGCGCTACGGTCGTATCTTCCCTATGGAAGGATTGCCGCCAGGCTCCAGACTCAACCTCTCTGACCACAAGAACAGGGTGCTATATCGCCATCCTGATCCTGAAAACCACATGGGGAGGGTTGACAATCCCGACATGATCAGGCACCTGTCATCTCAACCTGCCGAAGGGATTTTCATGGGTCTTGGGAATGATGGGATCAAATGCCTTTACGGTTACAAGAGATTTTATCTGAAGGGGGAAACATCACCATACCTTTTCCTTCGTGTGGGCATCCCCGAAGAACAGGCACTCAATTATGCGAGAAGTTCTTTGGTCATGAATCTGGCTCTCCTGGGAGGGTCACTCCTCATTGCTATGGTGTTAGCTTGGTTCCTGGGAAGACAAATGATCGTCCAGAGACTGAGGAGGTTGGTGCACGCCGCTCAGATGTTGAGCCAGGGAGATCTCCAATTCCGTACCGGGTTAAAACACAGTCAAGATGAATTGGGCATCTTGACAAAAGCCTTTGATGAGATGGCCGGAGAATTGGAGAACAAGGAGGCTCAACGGAAGTCTGCACAAGCGGCGCTTTTAGAGAGCGAGGAGAAGCACCGAACCATGATCGAGACCACAAGGGATCTCATCTATGCCACGGACAATAGGGGGTTCTTCACCTATATGAACCCGACAATCGAGAAAACACTGGGGTATACCCATAATGAGTGGAACGGGAAGACCTTTGCGCAGATCGTTGCACCTGAATGTGTTGATTCAGTGAAAGGTCTTTTTAAAAAAGCTATGAAGGGTGAATCCATCCCTGTTTATGAGACAGATCTGATCCGGAAAGACGGGACGAGGCTTTCCATAGAGTTCAATGTCGTGACGATTCATGATAGTGACGGCAAGCCTTCGGGACGGTATGGCATCGGGCGGGATATAACGGATCGCAAGCGGGCGGAGCGGGCCTTGCGGGAG
>CAYMTB010000565.1:0-1555 GCA_964393225.1 uncultured Syntrophorhabdaceae bacterium | reverse complement strand
TTCCGAAGACATTACATTACAGGCAGGGACTGTAGTTTATATTAGTATCGACCCTGATGAGAAGACACAATAAAATTTATATCGCTTTTATCACTCACCCACCTGACTCCCTTGTATGTTTAAAGGGGGTGAGAAAATCTGTCAAGGGTCAGCCTCAAAAGAAGTAAAAAGCCTTTAAAGGAATATCCGAGGCTGATTTACTTGCCCTTGACAGGACGAATAAATAAATTACTATAAGTGCAGGGTATGTTCTTCATTATACCCTGCATCTAAATGAAAAATAATTCTTTCCGACGGCAGCCTGTAACTCCCTGGGAGTAAAGAGCCCGCGAGAGAGCATAGGCGCCGCCGGAGTAAACACGTTAATCCGAACAGTCGCGTGGGAATAACCAAAGCCCGTATCGCAAGGATGGAGACTTGGATGAACGCTGAAAAAAAGTATTTGGGCATTGATGTATCTAAGGATTCTTTTTGCGCTTATATGTATCCTACAAAAGAGGTTTGGAATATTAAGAATGAACCTCTCGAAATAAGTAAATGGGTCAAAACGCTTCCGGAAGATATCGAACTTGCAACAATGGAAGCTACCGGAAAATTGCATAAGCTTGTTGCCGCACAGCTCGATAAAGCCGGTATTCCGATAAGTATTATTAATCCGAGACAAATAAGAAGCTTTGCTAATTCTATGGGCAAATTGGCTAAGACCGACAAGATTGACGCCAAAATAATTGCCATGTATGGAAAGGCCTTCGATCCTGATCCGCAGAAACTCCCTGATGAAATGGAATCTGCATTGAAGGAACTGGTAATTCGCCGTCTCCAGATAGTTGATATAATTGTTGCAGAAAAAAATCATCTTTCCTCTGCAGAAAACGAACTTGTTAAAAAGGATATCGATATAAACATCCAGTTCCTTAAAAAACGACTTAAAGACATCGAATCCCAAATTAAAACCATGATAAAGGATAGCCCTGTCTGGCGTGAGAAAGTAGAACTCCTGACAAGTGTCATCGGTGTCGGAAAAATCACAGCATTTATTATTATAGCCACATTCCCGGAATTGGGTAATTTCACCGGCAAAAAGGCTGCTTCTCTTGGAGGAGTTGCTCCCATGACAAGAAAAAGCGGTAAATGGAACGGTAAATCCTTCACTCAGGGTGGGAGAAAACATATCCGAAGTTCCCTTTATATGGCATCTCTTTCAGCTATCAGGTTTAATCCGGTTATCAGAGAATTCTATCAACGGCTCATCGCCAATGGTAAACCTTTTATGGTTGCTATTACTGCTTGTATGCGCAAACTTTTAACTATTCTTAACGCTCTTGCCAGAGATAGCACTAAATGGCGTTTTGCTAAAATTTAACCCATTTTTTTCCTTGACTTTTAACACAGTCGCTCTCTCATAAATGATAGAGGGAGAGCAAGTTAGCAAACATCTGTTTTTCTTTTCGCCCGCTTTTTTAAGAGAGCAATGGGTTCAGTTCTTATTTTGTTGTGTTAACTCGATAAGCGATATAATTTATTAGTGTTTATCCCCCGGCAAAGCCGCCCCCTT
>CAYMTB010000564.1:0-1568 GCA_964393225.1 uncultured Syntrophorhabdaceae bacterium | reverse complement strand
ATATCCTCTCGAATGCATCCCTGAACCGTTTCACATTGTCACCACATTCTGATATGTCAATTTCCGAGTTATCCTGTTTTTGTGCGCTTTCAGAGAAGTTCCAGCTTCCCATGATTACCCTTTCGTTATCAATGACACAGAATTTGTTGTGTTCAAGGACACCAGTCTTTTTAATGACTATTTCTACCCCTGCATTTTCCAGTTCTCTATGGGTGCTGTTTTTACCTGCACTCTGTGTTTTATCAAGACAGAGGGTAACATCAATACCATTGGATGCCTTATCGATAAGAGCAGCAGTTATCTTCCTGTTTGTTATTCCATAAAGGGAGCAGTTAATGGATTCCTTGGCTTCAGACAGCCTTTTTACTATCATACTTTCAATGTTATCATAGGGGCTGAAATATGATTCAATTTTACATTGGGCTGAAGATATGGCGGATGTAAAGAGAATCAAGAGCGAGCATATTGTAATGGTTTTAACCATGGCATCCCCTTTATGTTTAATCAGAGAGTGGCGGTTTGCATACCTTGCATGGAACATATCCTTGAGCATTTGCATCATTGGCGGATTTAAAAGAAACAAGATTTGAAGGGTTGATATTCTGTGCCCATCTACAGGAGGGATAGTGGTACTTCTTTGATTTGCTGGAGGCGTAGTATTTATTCTCAGCGTCAGATGGTTTAGCGGCCTGTTTCTTTGCTTGTTGAGGCTTTGACTTAGGTGAAGAAGCCTTGCGTGGATCTGTATCCTGTTTCAGCGTTGCCACATTTTTATTGTATGTTTCCTTGGCCTTTATATCATTCTTAAGTGATGTTACCTCGCTTTGTAGACGCTCAATCTCCTTGAGGGATTGGTCTGATTTTCTCCTTATCTCTTCAAGGTCATCTGATTTCTTCTGGTCTTTACGGAGTGTGTCAAGGGATCGTGCAACATTCTCCGGGTCAGCTTTGATTACAGCTTTGAGCCAGTAGTTTCTTCCATCCCATTTTTCATCAATAACATGGGTATGGACAACACCGGCAGTGAGGGCAACTATTCTATCCTTTGTCAGCTGGAAGTCCTTTACCTCTGTGCTGCTTTCAAGATAAGTTCCAAGTTCCTCCAGGAGAAGTCTCTTTACCTGTTCAAGAGCAATGGTTCTGCTTGAGGCCTTACTATCAAATTCACTGGCCTGATAGGTGTATTCCTTTTCGAAGGATTTTAATTCAGCAAAGGCAGGAGCGGAGAAGAAAAGGAGTAAGGCGATGATTGCTAATGTTGAGTGTTTGATATTATTCAATGTTTTAGCCTAATTCAATATGTCCATTTCCACAATGTATAAAATACACTTATATCTCTTTTACATTACATACTATTTTATAGAGTGATTCCATTATACTCTCTGGCGAAATCGGATCATAGGATGGGGACGGGTTTGAGTAGGAGTCTATTGTTCTTTCTTCAATGTTTCTATGGGATCCGGAAATAATGTCAAATTCCCTGGTACTGCACTTCATCGTATACAGGTTGAGTGTGTAACTTAAATCTTCAAATTTTGTATCATATATGCCTTTTTCTTTCCGCCATC
>CAYMTB010000563.1:0-1574 GCA_964393225.1 uncultured Syntrophorhabdaceae bacterium | reverse complement strand
TGCCGGGGGACAGGGACAATGGCTTTCGTAATCCTGCTAATGGCGACAAGGTTTCCATCTTTATCAAAAACCCGTGAATCAGCGTAACAGTTTCTTTTTCCCCTCTTCAATACCGTGCACCTCACCGTCAGATTCCCCTCCAGAACAGCCGCCATCACCGAGACATTGATGTCGGATGTCACAGAAAAATAATCATCCGGCAGGAGTGTGGCAGTTGCAATGAAAGCCGCCACATCGCAGGCCGTATAATAAATGCCACCGTGGACGGCTCCGTAGGCGTTACGGGTCGACTCCGATAAGGGAAAGGTAAGTTCCGATCGCCCATATTCCCAGGATCTAATTCTTAGTCCGATAAAGCGGTGGTATGGAAGGTCGTGCATTTTATCCACCAGTTTTTTCATCGATGTCTCATTCATGAATTCCGCTCCCTTCGGATAAATTTCCTTCTGCATAATTACCCTTACTTTGTAGTCCGGGAGCGCGCCGGCATATGAAAAATTATCAACGCGCCTTCATGATATTATACTGACCGGATTTGCGCCGCAACCGGTACAGAATTTACCGCTTTCCAGATTGCTGTAACCACAGGCCGTACAAGTCACTCGCGCCGCGATTAGCTGTTTGCCAGACTTTGTTGGATAAGACATTGCTTTCGAGGGGTCGCATCATAGGGGGGCTTTTTTTGCTTGTCAAGGAATATTTTGCATCGAAAACCAGGGGCTGGCGATGCGGTTGGGAAAGGGAGATGGAGCAGCGGCCGCTTTTTTAGAAATCAACACACCTTTTACTCGAATCACCAGTCAAGAAGGCATTTTTGAGTCCAATTCAGACAAACCTCTCCGGCACACCTCTTTTTCACAATACGACACTCAGGACCTGTTTTGACAATATCTGTCAAGTCAAGTATAGGTCAGGACAGGAAGTAATGAGTTGTGGTCATCTTTACACTTGTTGTCAAGAAAACTCCGTCCAAGGACACCTAATTGTCTCAGAGGGAAAATATTATGGCTTAGAACTTGTAATCCTCACCTAAATTCCAAGCTGGATATTGTTACTTTGTAGCATTATAACCCGAAGCTACGCACCGGGTTATTAATAGAAGAAACACATGGTGTCATTGAGAGGAGACGCTCAGGAGCCGTAGTAATCTAAACTCACGAAATTGCGTGGCTTATTGTTTCTGTTTCTTGGGAGATGAACAACGGTAAATTTAACGATAGTATAGGACTGATGTTTTTTATGAGCGGATTCTGAGGGCTTCCAGTACTCAATGATTGACTGATTTTAGAAACTATGCGACGTTACAATTCACAATGATTGAAGTGGGTTGGCACAGCCGGGAAACCAAGCGGCAAACGGAGAAAACAAACAACAACCTAAATATCGGAAGAAACCGGTCTACTCGACTCAAAGGTCCGGTATGTGGCGAGTATCAACAAGCATTACATCGCCTACCGAAGTCACACGACCTGGACCTGGAATGTAGGACAGCGCTCGCGTCTCAGCGGTGCCCCCAGGAATGATCGACCATAGAGGATCATAAAAAATGAGATATGAAGGCAACATCTTCCGCC
>CAYMTB010000562.1:0-1576 GCA_964393225.1 uncultured Syntrophorhabdaceae bacterium | reverse complement strand
GGCCCCAGCCAAGGGATCGTTTACTGCTGTCTGCGCAAAGACTTGAAGACTCACCAAGCAGAGTGGCAGCAACCATGCTGATTTCATTTTCCTCATATGAATCCTACTACTTGATCGCCAACAATTCCAGGTCGAACACCAGCACCTCATTCGGGCCGATGTCATTGCCCACACCACGTTCACCATAGGCCAACTCAGCCGGAATAACGATTTGCCACTTGGAGCCCACGGGCATCACGCTCAAAGCCTGTTTCCAACCCACAATCAATGATGAAACCTTCAAGTTGGCAGGTTTGCCTGGCTCGGTGGCGTCAAATTCAGTGCCATTGGTCAGCGCGCCTCGGTAGTTCACTTCCACCATATCGGACTCCATGGGCTTTTTACCCTGGCCTTCATGCAATACTTTGTAAAGCACGCCATTGGGTAAGGCCTGCACCCCTTTTTGGGCCTTGTAGTTGGTCAGATAGGCGTCACCCTTTTTCTTGTTGTCACCAATGGCCAATTGCTTTTTCACCTGGGCCCGCTGGCGCAGTTTGGTCTGGTAATCGTTCATCACCTGGCGAATTTCTTTTTCGCTCAGCAAGACCTTGTCAGTGCCCAGACTGGCCTTGATACCTTCAATCAGCATCGGCAGATCGACCTCGGCACTTTCGCTTTTGAGGTTTTTACCGATGCTCGCACCAATGCTGTAACTCAGCTTATCTTTGTCCGATTTGATGGCAACAGCCTCTGCTGCCCACAAGGTGCTGCAAGCTATCAACAGTCCACCCAACGCTATCCATTTCAGTTGTTTCATATTCTTCCTACAGTTCGCTTATCTCTCACGCCGACATTAGCATGTAAATCGCCGATGCCAGACATATCTGGCATCGGCGATTGGTTACTACCCGGGATTAACGCGCGGTAACTGCGTTTGAGGTCACGGGGCCACTGGATCCCACAGCACTGGTAGTCGTCACACGGTATGTGTAATTACCACCTGCAAGGGGGGCCGTGTCGGTAAATGCATACGCTGGCGCAGTTCCCGTCACTGACGGAGTGATGTTTGACCATACACGCAAAGCTGCAAGACCATTGTTAGGCTTACGTTGAACAGTCCATCCCGTTATGTTTGTAGATGGGTTGGTCCAGCTCACCGTGATATTGCGTGTAGTCAAAGCACCTGCATTAGCGAACGGTGTGGTCGAAGCGGCGGGCGGTGTGCTCACCGTCAACATATTCGACAAAGCAGACTGCGTTGTCAAACCGAACCGGGTCGCCTGTGCAAGCACCTGCATGGTGTAGCTGTTACCTGCAGCAATGGCCGGGTTGGCGGTCATCGTCGTTTGCTGTGCCTGCGCCACGGGTGCAGCACCGTTGGTAGACACTTGCACCACATACGAAACTGCCGTCACCGGCACCGTCACAGGCACGGTCACCGGAGCCCAGGTGAACGACATATTGGTGGCACCTTGCGAAACGGCCACGGCCACCGGCTTACTCGGTGCTGCGGGTGCAGACAGATCAATCGATGCCGACAGGGATGCCGACTTACTGGTTGCACTGCCCGTCAAGTTAATGGCAGTCACCTTAAACA
>CAYMTB010000561.1:0-1579 GCA_964393225.1 uncultured Syntrophorhabdaceae bacterium | reverse complement strand
AAGGCGAAGGCGAAGACGAAGGAGAAGACGAAGATGATGAAGAAGATGAACCTTTTACGACTACAAAGTGTGAAACTGAAAAAGAAGAAAACGAACTATACGATCCATATAGTATTCCTCAAAAAATATCGTTTATTGAGTGGTTGTTACGTGCCTTTCTACTTTACTTCTTTGGAAAAAATTGAATTGTATTATTAAACAACATAAGAATATAATATAATCGATGAGTCTCTCTGAAGAACAACAACAAGCGTTTCATAAATATATTGAAGGACACAATATATTTATCACAGGTCCCGGTGGAACAGGAAAATCCTTTCTTATTCAACAAATACAACAAGATGCAGAACGAAGAGGGAAGCGAGTGCAAGTTTGTGCGCTCACGGGTTGCGCAGCAGTCTTATTAAACTGTAAAGCAAAAACTCTCCACTCGTGGTCTGGTATAGGGTTAGGAAACGGAGAAATAGAGTTCTATGTAAACAAGCTTCAAACACAATACCATAAGAAGAAAATGTGGAAGCAGATTGATATACTTATTGTGGATGAAGTAAGTATGATGTCGCAAAAAATATTTGAACTATTGGATGCAATTGGTAAAGGGATTCGAAAAAACGGAAGACCCTTCGGATCGATTCAGCTAATCTTTTTAGGAGACTTTTATCAACTGCCACCTGTTGGAGATAAATCTGACGCAGAAACATCCAAGTTTTGTTTTGAAAGCGAACAGTGGGGTTCGACATTCTACAAGGAGAATATTATCCAATTGAAGAAAATATTTCGGCAAAAGGATCCTGTCTATGCAACTATTTTAAATCAAATTAGAGAAGGTCGTATTACCAAGAAAAGTTATCAAATTTTATCTGGGTTGGTAGATAAAACAGTTCCTATGGATGCACCAGTCCAACCCACTAAATTATTCCCAATACGAAGTAGTGTTGATGCAATCAATAAAAGCAGCATGTCAAAACTACAAACAGAAAGCCGCGAATACCCGATTAAATACATTCGCACTGTTGTCCTCTCAAAAGAAGACGGACGACGCTTTACGTCGGAACAAATTGATAAGGAACTACACGCTATTCAGACAAATTTACTTTGTGATAGCAAAATCATCTTAAAGATCGGATGTCAAGTCATGTGCATTGTAAATATAGAATCACCCACAGGAGAAATGATTTGCAATGGAAGCCAAGGTGTTGTCGTTCGATTCAATGAAGCCAATTTACCCGTTGTTCGGTACACAAATCGCTGTGAAATGATTATGAATTATCATGTCTGGGAAAGTGATACGATTCCTGGAATTGGTGTATCACAAATACCTCTCATTTTAGCTTGGGCGATTACCATTCACAAGTCTCAAGGAGCTACAATGGAGATGGCAGAAATTGACGTGGGCAGCGGTGTCTTTGAATGTGGACAAACATATGTAGCATTATCTCGCGTAAAAAGTTTAGAAGGTCTATATCTGACATCCTTTGATCCAAGTAAAATATTGGTTCACAAAAAAGTACGAGACTTCTATCAGACATTGGAATAATAAAAAAATAATAATAAATTAAAAAGTGTAACATATTTGTTT
>CAYMTB010000560.1:0-1583 GCA_964393225.1 uncultured Syntrophorhabdaceae bacterium | reverse complement strand
TGTGATTAGCCCGTACCGCACCCGCCAGTAAAAAATTCCCCTTTCTTTTTTTAAAGAAAGTAAATGTTCACTTTGTCTTTTTACAATAGATATATATTCCTCCGACGTGACTTAATAGTATGGCGAAAAAATCGCAGAGTCAATCCGGGGGAAAAATCGCTGCATTTGTCAGTTCATACTCTAATAAAGGTACGGGAAACGGGTATAAGAACGCAACCGAATATTTTCTTCGATGCATGAACGGACTCCCGAAAAAGAGCGATAACGGGACAAAAGGGAACTATGACTATGAACTTCTCTTCGACCAGTACCTTGCAGACAAAAAACGGGACCATGATGAGGACTTCACAAAGTTTGCCGACTGTCTAAAAGCAGAGAGTACGAGCCTCCTATCCGCACGGCAGGTAATGACATATGCACGGCGTGTCCTTGAAGACAATGGTGCAAAATTCAAGGGTAAGACTGTCCGGGACTTGAAGCGGGAGATGAAAGGTGGGGCTGGTACTGTTGACAGGGTCATGACGGCAAAAGTAATCGATTCAGCCCTGAAAGAACTCGATGTAAAAGGACGGGCAATTGTTCTAACCCTTGCCAGTTCAGGAGCCCGTTTAAACGAAATACTTTCCCTGAAACTTTCAGATGTGGACTTTGAAAGCAACCCGGTTAAACTCACTCTGCGAAATACCAAAAACAAACAAACAAGATTTACTTTCATCAGCACCGAGGCGGCACGATGTGTCCAGGCATGGCTTGAAAAGCGCGACCAGTATCTCGTCGGGGCTTCCCGTAGAAATGCTGGACTTGTGCGGGCGGGTATCTGCGGGGAAAAAAACAAGGAATCCAATCTCCTCTTTCCCCTGACAGATTCAGCCGTAAATGCACTCTGGGAAAATGCGCTAAAGGCGGCGGGTCTGTATTCACAGGATGAACAGACCGGGCGCAATCAATACCGTATACACTCCTTCAGAAAATTCTTTATCAGTCAATTAAGCATGGCAGGCCAGAAGACCCTTGCAGAGCACTTGGCAGGGCATGTAGGCTATCTCGATGGTTCATATCGTAGGATTGATGAAGAGGCCGCAGGAAATGCTTACCTCGCAGTTCAGCACGTCCTTACAATCGGTATACCTCCAGAGTTCCGAGAACGGGCAACGGAATTAAACAGCAAATTGAAGATACAGGGCGAGAGTATCGAGGGACTTCGGGCGATGAATGAGAAACTTGCCGAACAGATGGTGAGGTTAGAAAATCAGAATATGGAATATGAGCAAAAACTTTCAAAAATCGAAGAGGCACAGCAACGATTCTGCGCGATTGCTGAAAATTTACAAAATCTTATAAACAACGATAAGGAAGCGGAAGAGATTTTCCGACGGTCATAACTTTATAAAATCACAAAAATTTTAAAAATAATCACGTTTCCATTTTTCTGAATTATCTTAAATTAACCCCATTTTTACAATCAGGGCTATTATATCAAAAATCGCCTAGAATATCCCTATAAAAACTCTAGAATAAGCCTTATTTTTAATTTAGAGCAAGGTTTATACGTATATAACCAACAGTAATATTATGCAATTGGG
>CAYMTB010000559.1:0-1589 GCA_964393225.1 uncultured Syntrophorhabdaceae bacterium | reverse complement strand
AAAAAAGCGAGCGCGTACTTTGCCAAAGAGTCGCATCCAGGTACGCGTTCATGAAAAAACAGCGACTCTATTATACTATCCCCTTTATGTGTCGTATGCTGAATGTATCACCAAGCGGCTATTATGCGTGGTTCAAATGTCCCATATCCAAAAGAGCTCAAGAGGAAGCAAGACTTGAAATTGAGATAAAAGCAGCCCACAAAAGAAACCGTGAGGTTGCAGGCCCCGAAACCATTCAGCGTGATCTCGCAGAACACGGTATAAAAGTTGGTATCTGCAGGATAAGGAAAATAAGAAAGAAACTCGGGATACGCTGCAAACAGATAAAGAAGTTTAAAGCCACAACAGACTCAAAACATGCGTTACCGGTAGCAGAGAATCTTCTTGATCAGAAATTCCAAACAGAAGCTCCAAGCCGAATCTGGGTCAGCGACATTACTTATATCCCTACCAATGAAGGATGGCTTTACTGCGCTGCCCATAAAGACCTTTTTAACGGAGAAATAGTCGGCTATGCCCTGGGATCAAGAATCACCAAAGACCTTGTTGTCAGATCTCTTTTGATGGCGGTAAGGACAAAAAGACCCGAACCCGGCCTCATCAATCATTCCGATAGGGGCAGTCAGTATTGTAGCCACAAATACCGGAAACTCCTTAAACAGTTCGAAATGGAATCCTCAATGAGCAGAAAAGGCAACTGTTATGACAATGCCCCCATGGAGAGCTTCTGGGGAACCATTAAGAACGAGCTTATATATCATCAACGTTACAAAACACGGGAACAGGCGATCAGGGAGATTACTGAATATATTGAGATCTTTTATAATCGGCAAAGGCGACAGAAGAGGCTTGGATATCTATCCCCTGTTGCCTATTGGAGACAGTTTGCTATGTGGAAAGATGCGGCATGAAAATTATTTGGTCTCCACTATTGACATCAGGGGTCAGGAAGGAACTTGAGAAAAACCTGAAGACTATTGAGAACAAGACAGAAGAAGTCCTGCTTAACCTCAAACTCAACAAGAAGATTCTCGTAGAAATTATCAGAAAGACAGCACGGCAGATGAAGTTCATGGACGATGGCGAGGCAAAGATCATAAAACAGAAATTGGTGGAACTCATCGAAATTGATAACGAGCTGAAGGTTGTCAGGAACGGGCTCGTTCAGGCAAATCTGAGACTTGTCGTTAATACTGCCAAGAGATACATGAACAGGGGCTTTTCCTTTCTTGACCTTATCCAGGAAGGGAACATAGGCCTCATGAAGGCTGCTGAAAAATATGATTATCAGAAAGGCTATAAGTTCTCAACATACTCAACTTGGTGGGTCAGGCAGGCCATGTCAAGAGCAATCTCGGATTGCTCACGGACCATCAGGGTACCGGTCCATATACATGATATTACGAATAAGATCGGCAAGGTTACTATAGCCCTCTTTCAGGAACTGGGGAGAAAGCCTAACCTCGAAGAGATTTCATTGAAAACAGGCCTTCCCCTGGAGAAAGTCAGAAAGATCATGAAGGTTCCCAATGGAACCGTATCAATCGAAACCCCGATCGGAGATGATGACTCCACGCTCGGCGATTTAA
>CAYMTB010000558.1:0-1592 GCA_964393225.1 uncultured Syntrophorhabdaceae bacterium | reverse complement strand
GTAACTGACCGTGTAGCTATCGATATGATGGATACTATTAGGAAAGATTTTATAGAGATGCCTGATGGCAAAAAAGTAGAGACTCCTTCATTTAACCCGATATTTATGATGGCAGATTCTGGTGCAAGGGGAAGTGCACAACAGATAAGGCAGCTTGCAGGTATACGTGGACTTATGGCCAAACCGTCCGGTGAAATCATCGAAACCCCTATCGAATCCAATTTCCGTGAAGGACTTGATGTCCTTGAATACTTCATATCGACACATGGAGCCAGAAAGGGTCTTGCGGATACGGCCCTTAAAACGGCTAATTCAGGCTACCTTACAAGAAGGCTTGTTGATGTGGCCCATGATGTTATAGTTTCCGAAGAAGACTGCGGTACAATGGATGGCTTAGAGATGGAAGCCCTGATCGAGGGTGGTGAAATAATCAAGACGCTCGGTGAGCGAATAATTGGCAGGGTGGCACTTGATGATGTTATCGATCCTTACAATAAAGAGATAATCGTTCCCTACAATGAAATGATCGAGCAGTCTCATGTTGATAAAATAACGGATGTCGGCCTTGAAAGGGTTGTCGTAAGGTCTGTTCTTGCATGCAAATCAAAACAGGGCATATGTGTTCGATGCTATGGAAAAGACCTTGCTAGAGGCCGCATGGTAAATATTGGAGAGGCTGTCGGAATTATTGCTGCCCAGTCAATTGGTGAACCAGGCACTCAGCTCACGATGAGAACATTCCATATTGGTGGTACAGCGACAGTTATTGAACAGTCCAGTCACAAGTTCAATCATTCCGGAACAGTCAGGTACAAAGATCTGAAAGTCGTCCGCAGCAAAGATAACGAACTTGTTGCCATGAACAGGAACGGATACATAATGCTTGTAGATGAAAATGGTCGCGAAAGAGAATCCTATCCAATCATGTATGGTGCCAAGGTCAAGGTTGAAGACGGCCAAAAAGTTGTTACCAGTGACATTCTCGCTCAGTGGGAACCGTATTCATCGCCTATTTTGACTGAGGTTGGTGGCAAGATTAAATATATGGATCTTGTGGAAGAGATCACAGTCCAGGAGCATATTGACGAGGTTACAGGCCATTCCCGTTCTGTGGTAATTGAACCCAAGGATCCTGAACTTAGGCCAAGGATTCATATAGTTGACGATTCGGGAAAAAATATAAAGGTACCTGGGACAAACAACCAGGCGCGTTATAACTTGCCGACAGGTGCTATCCTGGATGTTAAAGATGGTGATGAGGTTTTTGCCGGTGATGCGATAGTAAAGATACCAAGAGAAACCACAAAGACAAAAGACATTACAGGTGGGCTCCCAAGGGTTGTCGAACTCTTTGAGGCACGGAAGCCAAAGGAAAGCGCAACCGTATCAGAAATTGACGGTGAAGTAAGCTTTGGCAAAGACACGAAGGGAAAGCGTAAAGTTATTATTACACCAGAGATCGGCCAGCCCAAGGAATACATGATTCTCAAGGGTAAGCATATTGCTGTCCATGAGGGTGATTATGTCAAGGCAGACGAACCCCTTATGTGCGGGGAGAAAGATGCACAAGATATGTTAAAAATGAGGGGAGA
>CAYMTB010000557.1:0-1595 GCA_964393225.1 uncultured Syntrophorhabdaceae bacterium | reverse complement strand
TTACCACACCATTACCACCGGTTGAGGCAGTGATCGTATACGTGTTGATCGCAAACGTGGCTGAGATCGTCTTGTCACCGGTTACGCTTGGGAAGGTGTAACTCGTTACTGCCCCTACTGATGTGCCGTTAACCAGAACATTTGCTACATGATAGCCGGTTGCCGGAGTTATGTTGTATGTCGGAGTGGCTCCGTAGTTGAATGTCGTCACTCCAGCTGGAGTTACCACTCCATTACCACCGGTTGAGGCAGTGATCGTGTACGTGTTGATCGCAAACGTGGCTGAGATCGTCTTGTCACCGGTTACGCTCGGGAAGGTGTAACTCGTTACTGCTCCTACTGATGTGCCGTTAACCAGAACATTTGCTACATGATAGCCGGTTGCCGGAGTTATGTTGTATGTCGGAGTGGCTCCGTAGTTGAATGTCGTCACTCCAGCTGGAGTTACCACTCCATTACCACCGGTTGAGGCAGTGATCGTGTACGTGTTGATCGCAAACGTGGCTGAGATCGTCTTGTCACCGGTTACGCTCGGGAAGGTGTAACTCGTTACTGCTCCTACTGATGTGCCGTTAACCAGAACATCTGCTACATGATACCCGGTTGCCGGAGTTATGTTGTATGTCGGAGTGGCTCCGTAGTTGAACGTCGTCGCTCCGGCCGGAGTTACCGCTCCATTACCAACGGTTGAGGCAATGATCGTATACGTGTTGATCGCAAACGATGCAGTTATCGTGTGACCCGAAACCACATTCGCGAAATTATAACTTGATACTGCTCCAACCGAACTGTTATCGACAAGAACACCCGCGATATGATAGCCAGTGTTCGGTGTTATGTTGAAGGTCTGGTTAGCGTTGTAATTCACGTTCACTGCGCCTGAGGGGTTAATTGCACCGTTGGTTCCGGCAGTTGACGTGATCGTATAAGTGTTAATCGCAAATGTAGCCGAGATCGTGTGCGATGCTGCGACATTCGTGAACTGGTACGTTGTTACGTTGCCCACTGAACTGCTGTCGACCAATACGTCAGCTACGTGATACCCGGACATCGGAGTGATCGTATACGTCTGGCTGGTTCCGTAGTTCACTGAAGTTGTTCCTGCCGGTGTGACGTTGCCGTTCGCTCCACTGGTTGCCGTGATCGTATACGTATCGATCGCAAACGTTGCCGAGATCGTGTGTGCAGATGCTACGTTCGTGAACTGGTACGTAGGTACGTTGCCCACTGAACTGCTATCAACCAATACATCAGCCACATGGTAGCCAGCGATCGGTGTGATCGTATATATCTGGCTGGAACCAGAGTTCACATTTGTTGTCCCGGCTGGTGTGATGTTGCCATTCACTCCTGTTGTCGCTGTAATCGTGTACTGGTTGGGCGCAAACGTTGCTAAGATCGTGTGCGACGCTGCTACACTCGTGAACTGGTACGTTGTTACGTTGCCCACTGAGCTGCTATCGACCAATACATCAGCGACGTGATAGCCGGCGACCGGTGTAATCGTGAATGTCTTGGATTGACCGTAGTACATGGGTACTGCACCGGTTGGATTGATCGAGCCACCGGCTCCGGATGATGCGGTTATCGTATAT
>CAYMTB010000556.1:0-1596 GCA_964393225.1 uncultured Syntrophorhabdaceae bacterium | reverse complement strand
ATTTAGTGAAATAGCGATGTTGGCTGGACAATGCTGCCATCTACAAGTAAATGGCGTTAAATAATTTTAATTATGCTTATTATCAATAGAAATATGCGATGGCCATCCCTGAATTCCACCTCTTGTTTTTATGACAGAAGGCTCAAGATGGTGGCGCTTGCAGGAGAAGGCCAGAGGATACTCGCGGTTGCCGCTTGGAGTGTAGACAAACGCTTGCGATGCTTGATAAACTTAATAATTACATCTAGTTCAAGCTGCCATTCCAGCAATACCAACCGGTTTGGGAGTCGTAGGCCTTGCCCGTGCCAGCCAGTTGCGCCCGTAATGCCACTGTCAGCAGGTAGTACTGTATTAGGTTGCTCTCCACGGAATTGATAACCATCAGGAAATCGCCGCCCATACCGCCCTTACCGCATGTTTTCCCATTTGAGTAGCCTACGCACAGGCAGGTTGTGGCGTTGGCGGGCACGCTGGCCAGCAGAACAGCAAGCAGAAGCAGCGATCCAATGAATATTTTTTTCATAACATGTTACTCCTTTTTAGTATTGTTGCAAAGACTGTTAAATAATCAAAAACATGGATCATACCAACAGCAGATACCTGTTATATCGATTGGTTATCTGTTCATGCATCGCCAACCGCCGTCTTCAACCGCCAACATTGTTGGGTGGCGCCGAGCCGTTAGGCATGTTGTAAAGCCATGAAGCTCAGTTCCGATGGCGCAACCTTATACGGGATGGAGCTTATATGAGAATCTTTACTATCACGATTTGTGTTTAAATTCTATTATTTATTGAAGCAATAACTGCCCTAGTGGCTATTTCTGAGTGTAGTGGACAACTTTCGCCCGATGCTATAGGCAGATGTCTTCTTACTCTTTTATAGCTTGGTTTCCAGCCGTTGTCACATTATTTCAAATATGCACCAGTTCGCCCCGTGACCTCTCAGGACAGTGCGTCTATATCATAATTGGTGAGGGAAAAATATCAATGCTTTAGGATTGAATTCATGAATTTTCGTCGTTGCTTACGTTTTGCGTATATCAGGACGCTGTCCTCTCCCCCGCTCACCTCCCAAATCTCCCTCCCCAAATTGCGTCTTTCATCCCGTTATCATCAGAGACAGAGAAAGTCCCATGGATTGTTTTACTGGACGCAAGGGGGAGGTCTTGAATAGTATCAAGTCGTTAGTGGCAAACATAATCTAAGTTTTTGTATTGCATTCGAAATATGCAGATTTTGGAGGTTGATTTTTCTGAAGATCGGTTTTATGATGAAACAAAGTCCGCAGGTGCATGGTTGTAATATTTGGCACAGACGGGAAACCAGTCGGTAAGTGACTTAAATCGCATTGTATCGATTGGCGGGATCAGGTTAATCAAAGAATATAAATATTAGACTGCGTAAAAACAAAAGGAGCGAGAAATGCTTAAGACAACTAAATTCATTTTATCAATAATGCTCTTTACCATTATGTCTGCGGCAGTTTGTCACGGGCAGGCCGTCTTTCTCGCAAGAAAAGCCCTAGGGGCAGTGCAACATCTGACCAGCTCCGTAACCAGCAGTGGTAGCGGAGCTGCGCAACAACAGGAAGTTG
>CAYMTB010000555.1:0-1598 GCA_964393225.1 uncultured Syntrophorhabdaceae bacterium | reverse complement strand
CCATTGTGGCGGACGAAAAGAAGACCTCAAGGGTACAAAAGCGATATGTGCGAAAGGATGGAAGTTTGGTTTGGGGTGAAGTGACCATCAGTCTCATCAGGGATAAAAATGGCAACCCGCTATATTTTCTGCCCATCATTCAGGATATCACCTTGCGAAAACAAGCAGAAGAGATGTTGAAGGCGAGCGAGGACAGGTTCCGGCATGTGTTTGAAACCGCAAACGTCGGCAAGTCGATCACAACCCCCGAAGGCAAGATTACCGTTAACCAGGCGTTTGCCGATCTGTTGGGTTACAGTCGGCAGGAGTTGGAAGGTAAGACCTGGCAGGAGTTAACATTACCAGATGATATCGAGACTACTGTGACAAAAATCGGTCTGCTCCTGAGCGGTGAGCAGAACTCCACCCGCTTCAATAAAAGATACCTGCACAAGAACGGATCAGTCGTTTGGGTGGATATCAATACAGCGCTGCGACGGGACAAATCCGGCCAGCCACTTCACTTTGTTACCACACTCGTGGACATTACCGAGAGCAAACGGCTGGAGAATGAAATGCTGGCCGGCGAGGCAAGATTCCGCGCTATTATCGATTCGTCGCCATTCCCTATAGCCTTAGTGGATTTCCAGGATAACAACATCGAATACTGGAGCCGCAGCGCCCACGATCTTTTCGGACATACCGCACCCACCACGCCCGAGTGGTATGAATTGGCTTACCCGGATCCTGAGTACCGGCGCGAGGTGATTGACCGGTGGAAACCTTTCCTGGAAACAGCGCGGCTATCCGGCAAGCCGGTCGATACCGGGGAATACCGGGTTTCCTGCCATGATGGTTCGGCACGCATTTGCGAGTTGTACGCCACTTTTCTGTCCGGTAAGCTTATCGTCACGTTCAACGACATCACCGAGCGCAAGCAGGCGGCGGAGGAGCTGCTGAAAAGTGAGGAACGTTTCCGGAGCATGTTCCGCAGACATGACGCAATAATGCTCCTGATTGACTCTAATACTGGGGCAATACGCGACGCCAACCAATCTGCAGCTCGGTTTTACGGATATTCAATAGAGCGACTCTGTCAGATGAATATTCAGGAAATCAATACCCTGACTGCCGAAGAAGTCGCACATCAACGAGCCATTGCGATGGAGGAAAAGTGTAACGATTTCATCTTTGCCCACCGCCTTGCCAATGGAGAAGTCAAAACTGTCGAAGTCCATTCTTCGCCGATTGAAGCCAAGAGCGAGAAAATCCTCTTTTCGGTTATTCATGATATCACTAGGCGCAAGCAGGCAGAGGAAAAGCTTAAAGAAAATGAGGGCCTTTTAAGGATCGCCGGAGAGAAGGCAAAACTTGGCGGCTGGAGCGTTGACCTGAAAAACAACCTTTGTACATGGTCCGATGAAACGGCGGCCATCCACGAAAGGCCTGCCGGGTACTCGCCATTGGTGGAAGAGGGGATAAGCTATTATGCGCCGGAGTGGCGGGAAAAAATAACAAAAGTATTCACCCAATGCGTCCAAAACGGCATTCCCTATGATGAAGAAATGGAGATCATCACGGCTAATGGCAAGCGGGTCTGGGTGCGGGCAGTAGGAGAA
>CAYMTB010000554.1:0-1606 GCA_964393225.1 uncultured Syntrophorhabdaceae bacterium | reverse complement strand
TTGTGATCTTATTATGCTGAACGCAGCTTATACTGATGGTTTGGGCAACAGGCCGATACGCCTTGCCATCCCACTTATCTTCTATAACCTCAGCACTTACCATCACCGCCGTCAGGGTGGTAATCTGGTCTTTTGTCAGTTGAAAGTTTTTTATTTCTGGCTGGTTTTCCAGATACGTACTCAATTCCACTAGAAGAAGCCTTTTCACCTGCCTGAGGGAGATGATCCTGCTGGAGTTTTTGGTGTCCGCATCACCCGCATAGTGGATGTATTCCTTGATGAAGGTTTTTGTTTCTGCACTGACGGTATTGGTAAGGAAAATAAAAGACAAAATTAATACTAAAACAAAACAGGATACATTACTAATTATTGATCGGATATTCATTGGACAAACCTCCATAGTTCAATTGATGAAATGTTGCGTTAACACCAAGTGCTCCTCTGCTTAAATCTGTCAATTGGCCTTTCTGACTATTGTGAAACTCAGCGGCTTTGTTTCGCCCTGGCGCTCCACTTCGACGGTCACCCTGGAACCCGCCTGCCCTCGAATTAATCCCACCAATTGCTGACTGGTCAAGCCCTTGACATCTTTCCCGTCTACCCTCAGGATACGGTCGCCAATCTTAATCCCCGCTTCAGCCGCCGGCATGCCCTGTACAACGCCTGCAATGAGTTGAGGATCTGTTTCCGGTATGTTCATCCCGACGAGGCCAACGCCTTTTTCAAGCTTTTTCTCAGGAGGGTTAGTTTTGCCCTGAACCCCGCCCTGTCTCATCAGGACATATGTTTCTTGTATCTCGCCGGTTCTTGTCACGCCAGTGCAGGAATCCAGACCGAAGAAAAGCCCGGCATCTCTGTCAGCCTGATAAATGCCCTTTTGAAAAGTGAGAGTGATGCGATTGCCATCCTGACTGACAGTGCCCGTAAACTCACTCTGATCAACGGGTATAGTGCAATCCGAGACACCCTCCATATATGAACTTCTATAACGAATCCCCTGAATGGAAAATCCGTCTATTCTTCCCTTAAATACCATCTCGCTATTGCCTCGGGCTGTCCTTCCGCTTTTACCTACCAATCCGCCCCCGTCACTGATAACCGTTACTCCGTCAGTCCCTACATTGCCTTTGGCAATGAGCTCTGAGTTGTTTACTGAAATGGCAAACGGAGTCGTACCAACAAGCCAGACGCCCGTTAATTCGGCCAATTTATTGACTCTTTCCAGCCTGTACTCAAGCTTGATGATTTCGTCGCTGACCAGCCGTGCGTCATCGGCTTTAGGTGCCAGGATTACATAGCGGCGATAGCTGGCGATTGCATCCTTTAGCTGTCCCATTTTAGCCTGAACCGACCCCAGGTTGTACCATGCTGCAGACATGGTTGGCGCAAGCTCGGTTGCTTTTCTAAACTCCGAGGCAGCCGCTGCCAGGTCAGCCTCAGTTTTCGCCGTTTCGATTGCCGCCATCCCGCGTACAAGATGTTTACGGGCTTCGTCAGCACTGCTCTGGCCGAAAACCGGTGCCGCCAGCCCCATGATGACCAATGCTATCATCATTATAAGGTGATAAGATTTACTCATAGCTCCTCCTCTTTTTTGAGGTACGAT
>CAYMTB010000553.1:0-1609 GCA_964393225.1 uncultured Syntrophorhabdaceae bacterium | reverse complement strand
GATTATTGCTGCTCTATCCATATTTTTGGCTCCTATACTGGTTTGAAATGCGAAATATCCCGGATGGTACCCTTGCGTCCCTCGGAGAACACCGCCTTCACGCGCATGCCGATTGTCACGTTTTCCGGTTTTATTCCGTCGAGGTAATGCAGCATCGCGGTATCGGCGCCATCGAGCTTTATCAGCCCCCAGATGACCGGAACCTTCCTGTCATGTGGTATGGAAGCGAACTGCCTCCTTGCCACCGTAAAGGTAATAACTGTTCCCTCGTCTGAAATGTTTACCCACTGCGTGTTCTCGGTAAAGCAGGACGGACAAACCTTACGCGGGGGCAGGAACACCTTGTTGCATGCCGCACATTTTGTTCCTGTTATTTTCTTTTCATCGCGCAGAGTTAAATAAAATTTACTCGCCGTGTCACCTGCCCACCATGAATAAGGGACGTTGATCTTGCTTTTGTACACCATCGGCTCAATGCCTTGAAATTGATCGGACATAATTGCTCTCCTATCTTCCTATAATATACCGGTTCGGGTCCACTTCCTCGCGGAGAATGCGCAGTTCGTTTTCGTGTGGCGGATCCGTATCTGTGATCTTGTCTGCCCAAAGAAGCTCAAAGCCGCAGTTTTCCTGGATATCCTTCCGGGTGTAACCGGGATTGACGTTAAGTACCTTCATCCGTTTGGTCTCTTCTTCAAAACCCATGATCGCCATGTTGGTAATGATCCGGTAGGGGCCTGTCCCTTTAGGAAGGCCCGCCTCGTAACGAGAGTTACCTCCTGTCAGATATCCCGGCGATGTGATAAAATTGATCTTTTCTGTGAAGCGCTTTGCGTCCTGAGGCGTCATCATCATCGTACGCCAGCAAAGTGAAGCCAAGTCATTGGCCCCGCCTGATCCGGGGAAACGCACTTTGGGTTTGGCATGGTTGTCGCCGACCATGGTGGAGTTGATGTTCCCGTACATGTCGATCTGCGCTCCACCGAGAAAGGTATAGTCAACCATCCCGCGCTGACATGTTTCCATAATTTCAGGCATGGAACTGGCAAGTATTGCCCGGTAAAACGTGCGCGAATCGCCAACCGAAATAGGCATTGCGGGTAATATCGGGGCGACACCACCTGCCTCGAACATGATCGTGAGGTTGGGTGAATGAGTCTTTTGAGCAAGCATGGCGGCAGCGCAGGGGGCACCTGTTCCCACGACAACTGTAGCGCCATCCTCGAGATTCCGCGCCGCGATACATATCATTAATTCCATTGGATTATAATCAGCCATAGTAGTTCTCCTTATTTCTTATCAGTCAGGTGTTCAATGGCGCGAAGCTTGATCATCCGCTCAATGCCGCCGTTGAGGTTGAGGTATTCATAGAAATTCTTTGTGTCCAGTACCTGTTTCTTGAAGAACTTCTTGAATTCCACGGGATCCTTCTCTATGCTCAGCCATTGCTTAATATATTCCTCGTCGGAAAAATACTCGTAGGGCATGTTTCCGGGATAACTTCCGTAGGGGACTTCAATGACGGCATCAACGCACCAGAAGGGAATGAATGTAGCATGAGGCTGTCTTCGAATTTCTTCATTCGGGATGATTCTTTCAGTTGTGAGCA
>CAYMTB010000552.1:0-1615 GCA_964393225.1 uncultured Syntrophorhabdaceae bacterium | reverse complement strand
CCATAAGATCTCGGATCACGGCAAACAACATGAGAAGAGTCGTCATCCTTTGTTGACCATCTAAAAGGTCATTCACACGATACTTTTGCCCAGTTTCGGAACCAGCGGGTTTTGATTGGAAAACAAATGAACCAAAAAAATACTCGAAATCTAGGTCCTCAGGGTTCTCCTCTATCGCAAATGTTAGGTCGTCAAGGAGATCATTAACTTGATCTGATTCCCAAACATAAGGTCGTTGGTACACAGGAATATTAAACCAATAAGTGCCAAATATTTCCTTGACTAGTATCTTGTCGCTATCGATTTTTCCTTTTGCCGACATTTCATTATCCCTCCAACGAGCCTCCACATCTCAAGTTTATCACGATAAATGTTTGGGTTCAGAATGGCGGTCAGCATAGGTTCGCCTTCCGATCCTTTCCAATATTTGCTCGTCAGGTTCGGTATAGATTCTTTTCAAAGACAATTCCTCTTCACGACTATAGAAAATCCGGCCTAAGATGTTTAGGCCGGAGCAAAGGTTCTTTGATTAAGTAGGCCAATTGCCGAATATGCCTGAAGACGTGCGAGCGGATAATAATGACACGGATCAAGAGCATGATGTAATGCTATCAGGAAAGCGTAAGGTTGTAGGGCAATTTGATAAAATACAGAGAGAGAGGCAAGAGAGAATGCAAAAAGAAATAGCTCTTCTCGAATATCGATTGGCCCTTCTTATAAATGAATTTAGGCGTTCGCATAACGAATTTCAACAATCTCAGGCGGATCTTCGGCAGTCGCATAACGATCTTCAAGCCGAACTTCACATGTATCTATCATTAACTTCTTTAGGCATTGACACGCGAGACATCCCGTTACGCAGATATATCCCTGTCCGCGTCTATCTTTCCGAATCCAATGAAGCTGAGCTGGGTGCTAAAGCATTAAACGCCATCCTTGATCGTCTCGACCTAAGCGTATCTGACATCTCTCCTGTGGAAACCGGGTCCGTATGGCAAAAGTTTTTTGCGAAGACTAACGAGGTTGCGACCCAACCAGAAATCGCCGAACGTTTGCAAAAGCTCGAAAGGGCAATCGATATTCAAGGTTTACATCAACCACAATCTCAGGTTGACAAAAATGAGGCAGAGGCAATATCCGCAATTATATCCGCGCTTGATAAAGTGTCATCAGCGGCAATACAAGTAGGATCGGTGGTCATTATCAAGTTGCCAGACTCAGATGGGAATTCATGCATCCAAGCGAGGACTTTATCCCAGCGAGAATTGATACTTTTAGAAAAAAACCCACTTTTATTAAAGGAACCCAAGAACGTACTTGATCTCCTCGCGGATTTCAACCTACAAGCAGAAAATGTAGAAAGAAATTCAGCGCATGGTTATGATGCCAGAATGAAAGCAATTAATCCTAAAGATGCAGGTGACAGTCTGGCTGGGCACAAATTTGCGGGTTCAATATATACAAATACAAAGAATGATTTAGAAGCTACCCGTAAATTTTCAAGAGCTCTAGTTAGAGCCCACATCCAACAGGTACGTTTTTCCCAAACATAATTTTTTGTGGAATGGCATTTTGCAAAACGTAGTTCCAAAACATGTATTTAGCATCACATATC
>CAYMTB010000551.1:0-1618 GCA_964393225.1 uncultured Syntrophorhabdaceae bacterium | reverse complement strand
GTCCGAGACCACATTTGGCAGTAAGTTTCATGCTTTCGCTTAATTTCATAAGCTGATCGAGGTAGCCTGCTTTCTTATCACCCTTTTTTACAGCCACAATACCTTTTTTGAGTTGCTGGCAACCAACCCTGCAAGGAGTACATTGTCCGCATGATTCCTCTTCAAAGAACTCGAGATAATTATGCAATACATTATACATGGAGCGGGAACTGTTAAAGATCATCATCGAGCCTCCTGTAGGAACCCCTTCAAAACCGATGACGGTATCCTTGAACTTTTTTCTTGGGACACAAAATCCTGATGCGCCGCCGACCTGGACAGCCTTGGTGTCGCCATCGCCAAATTCATCAACGAAACGATCGAGTGGCATACCAAGCTCAAGTTCATAAATCCCGGGGATCGGAGTGTCGCCGGACACAGAAAATACTTTTGAGCCCCTTGAATCGGTTGTTCCAAGTTTTTTATATTGATCAGGTCCAAGTCGCATGATCATAACGACATTGACGAAAGTTTCTACGTTGTTAATAACGGTGGGTTTTTTCATGAAACCGCTCATGGTAGGGTAGGGAGGTTTATTACGGGGTTCTCCGCGTCCACCTTCCATCGACTCAAACAATGCGCTTTCCTCGCCACAGATATAAGCGCCTGATCCGAGTCGGATCTCGATGGTAAAATCAAAACCCAGGTTTTTAATATATTCGTGATATATTTCAATCTCCTTCATTAATTCCGGCACCATAAACCGATATTCTCCCCTGAGGTACATATACCCCTTCTTTGCTCCAATCACTTTACCGCATATGGCCATACCGGAGAAAACTTTCCTGGGTACCCTTAGCAATATTTCACGGTCTTTGAAAGTTCCGGGTTCTCCTTCATCGGCATTACAAATAACAAATTTTTCATCACCAGGGGCATCCGCAGTATATTTCCATTTCATGGCTGTAGGAAATCCTGCACCACCACGACCACGGAGACCGGATTCCAGAAGTTCTTTCAAAATCTCTTCATTGGAAAGTTGAAGGGTATCCGTTAAAACTTTATATTTTACATTGGAATATTCGCCGAAGATTAAGTCAACCCTTTTAAGCGTTTGTTCTGACATGACTGTTTCTCCTTATTTTTTGGATTATTTATGGATGTATTCACTGATGATATCATGTACCTTTTCGGTTGTTAACCCGCTAAAAGGTTTGTCATTGATAAGCATGGCAGGGCCTTCATGGCACCAGCCCAAACAATTGGTCTCAAGCAGGGTGAATTTCTTATTGGGCGTGGTTTCTCCGACCTTTATTTTCAGCATATCTTCAAGTGTCTGAATGATCGTTTTCTTCCCATGCATATCGCAGGTAATGGTTTTACAAACCCGGATTACAAATTTTCCCCGCGGTTCAGTGTCCAGGAAGGAATAGAAAGTGGCTGTTCCATAAACCTGGGCAGCAGACAGATCCAGTTCCTTGGCAATATCGGTCATACAAGTATCCGAAATGTAATTGTTCCTCTCGGCAATTCCCTGCAATATGGGTAGCAGACTGGTCCTTTTCCGTCCATATTTGTCTGCCATTTCCTTTATTAAATCTTGGCAATCGTTCATAATATAGAGTTTAAGTTATTGAAC
>CAYMTB010000550.1:0-1633 GCA_964393225.1 uncultured Syntrophorhabdaceae bacterium | reverse complement strand
CGTCACGTGTCACTTGTCATTCGCATTAACCAATTTTCCGTAAATTGCCCCAAATTTAAAACATGCGTCAAAAGATCTATTTTGCCTCTGATTTTCATCTTGGGATCCCTGATCATGATACGAGCCTGGTAAGGGAACGACAGCTGGTTGCCTGGCTTGAGATGGCACGGACCGATGCAGCCGAAATTTTCCTGATGGGCGATTTGTTCGATTTCTGGTTTGAATACAAAACAGCCATCCCGCGCGGATATGCACGGCTCCTTGGAAAGCTGGCCGAAGTAACCGATTCAGGTATTCCGGTACACCTGTTTCGAGGAAATCATGATATGTGGGCATTTGACTACCTCACGGAGGAACTGAACATTCAGCTTCACCGCGATCCCGAGTTCCGGGAATTCAACGGCAGGCAATTTTACCTGGCCCATGGCGACGGGCTGGGTCCCGGAGATCATGGGTACAAGTTCATCAAAAAAGTGTTTGCAAACCCTTTTAACCAGTGGCTTTTCCGGTTGCTACATCCCGATTTGGGAATCAGGATGGCGCTCTACTGGTCGCGTAAAAGCCGTAAAGCTTCGGTTGAAAAGGAGAAAAGGGAGGAGGACATCACCCTTAAACTCATCCAGCAGCGCATCACGGTTAATTCAAATGAACTATTAAAGTTACACCCTGGTCTGAACTACCTGATTTACGGTCATTACCATTATCCGCTCGACACCCGGCTTACCGATACGGCCCGCCAGCTGGTATTAGGTGATTGGATCACCCATTTTACCTATGCTGTTTTTGATGGGGAAAGGATGGAGATGAAGGTGTTTAGTTGATACGGGAGGCGGGATACGGGATGCGGGAGGCGGGATACGGGATACGGGAGGCGGGATCAGGGGTTTTTAGGATTTGTGAGGTGGGATTTTCTTACGGCACAAATAAACTTGTTTAATTTGCGACCAAGAAGATTTAATTGGTTTAACAATTGTTCAAATTTTTCCTTGTCGCGCAGGGATTTGGTTCTGAACAAAGTTTCCAGATGATCGATTGTTTCATCAAGTGATGCATGCGCGATAATCAGGAAGTGAATAAAGTCAAGTTTGTACGATCTTCTTCCATACCCCTCCACAATATTGGATTTGACCGATTTCATTGATCGCCTGATCTGGCTTCCAGTCTCAAACATTTCATAATCTGGCAGATCAGTTAATGTCATGTTCTGAATTTTAATAACAAGTTCATCAGCTAACTGATAAATTTCTAAGGACTTATAATTCATGTTTTTTACTCCTTAATCAGGCAGAAATAAAAAGGTAATACCTGATTACTGGAAAGTTATTAACAATCCATCCCATATCCCGTATCCCGCATCCCGTATCCCGCATCCCGCATCCAAAATCCCCAAAAAAAAACAACAGCCCCTCAAAGCGGAACTGCTGTTTTTGCATTGAATTCCCCTCGGATTATTCCGGGTGAATTGCTTCAACCGGACATACATCTGCACATGCGCCACAATCGGTGCAAACTTCGGGATCAATCTTATAGATATCACCTTCAGCGATAGCTTCCACTGGACACTCATCGATGCAGGTACCGCAAGCGGTGCAATCATCATTAATTTTATAAGCCATGACTTATTGAGTTTGTG
>CAYMTB010000549.1:0-1653 GCA_964393225.1 uncultured Syntrophorhabdaceae bacterium | reverse complement strand
TGAGATGGTCAAGTACTTTCATACAATCCCCAACAGTTTTTAAGTGGTTTGTTGTTCTCATCATACTGCATCCTTAACCTTTGGTAATGTTCTAAAGTACATCTCATCCGGGGTTCTGTCAGCAAGGCCCTGGTGAGGCCGCCACGTGTTATATCTTTCAAAAAACTTTTTAAGCTCCTTTTTCGCATGACTTATTGATTCATATGCCTTTATGTATACTTCTTCGTATTTAACGGTTTTCCAGAGACGCTCGATGAATATGTTGTCTCTCCAGCGGTTACGTCCGTCCATGCTGATTTTGATATTGTGCTTTATGAGAATATCTGTAAATTCTACAGACGTGAACTGGCTTCCCTGGTCTGTATTGAATATATCCGGGGTTCCGTATTTAAGTATTGCCTCTTCAAGAGCCTCTATGCAGAAGGATACATCCAGCGTGTTCGATAATCTCCAGGATAATACCTTCCTGCTCGCCCAGTCCATGACAGCCGCGAGATAGCAGAAGCCTCTTGCCATGGGGATGTATGTAATATCTGAACACCAAACGGAATTGGCTTCTGTTATATCAAGTCCACGAAGGAGGTAGGGATATATCTTATGGCCGGGATGGGGTTTGGAGAGACGAGGTTTTTTGTAGAGGGCTTCTATGCCCATCTTCCTCATAAGGGTGCGGACGTGAATCCTGCCTACTTTATAGCCTTTTCTTTTGAGGATGCTTTTTATTCTCCTGGAACCAAGGTAAGGCTCTTCAAGATGAATTTCATCTATTAGACGCATAAGCTCCCTGTCTTTGTCGCTTACCGGGGTAGGCTCATAGTAGATGCTTGACCGGGAAAGTTCTAATATTTTGCACTGCTTCGTTATAGGCAATTTATGCTCCATGTCGATCATTTCTTTGCGCTCGGCTCGCCTATGCGCCCGAGCACGACTGATAAAAAATCGTTCTCCATGGCAAGCTGACCGATCTTGGCATGGAGCTCCTTGATGTCGGGTTCCTTCTGAGAAGATTTGCCCTTGTCAAAGATGTCCGGTGCTTTTTCTAAAAGAACCTTCTTCCACTCTGCGATCTGATTTGTATGAACCTGGAATCGTTCCGATAACTCCACTAACGTCTGATCTCCCTTAATTGCTTCCAGTGCTACTTTTGCCTTAAATACTGCTCCGTGATTTCTTCTTGGTCTCTTTGTCATTTGTCTGCTCCTTTCTGTCGTTTATTATAGAGCAGCAAAACCACTTATGTCACTGTCTTAAATTGTTGTACCATTTCTCCCGACTCACTTACTGCGTTTGAAGAATGTGCTTTTGCAGGATTTTTTCCAGACGTTTCCCCACCATTTGCAACGAATATTTATTTGCAATCTCAAAACCTCTTGCTATAAGTTTGTCCCGTAATGCTTTGTCCCGAGCTATTGCAAGCACCCCTTCTGCAATTTCTTCCGGCTTGTGGACATTGACAAAATATGCATAATCATTAAACTTATCGAATGAGAGAAACGGCGAAACCCTCGTGAGAATTGCCGGTGTTCCTGTGCTCATAGCCTCAACAGGTGGCAGGCCAAAGCCTTCTATTTCCGTGGATGCCGAAATGAGGATGTGACTTTCCCTGTATAAATCTGACATTTCCTGCTCGGATATTTTCACAAAAAATCTGTC
>CAYMTB010000548.1:0-1654 GCA_964393225.1 uncultured Syntrophorhabdaceae bacterium | reverse complement strand
ACACTATGCTCGCCACCTACCTTATCAATCCCATGAGGAAAGATTACAGCATCAATGCAATATTGGAAGAATTTCTTGATGTCGGGATTATGTCTTCTGATTTAAAGGATAAGCTCATTGAAAGCGCATCCTCGCTCTTTGAATTGAAAGATTTTCTGATTGAAAAAATGAAGGAACTCGGGCTGACAGACCTCTTTTTCAATATTGAAATGCCCCTCATAGATGTTCTTGCAAATATTGAACACACCGGCGTAAAAGTAGACAGGCAGGCCCTTATGAGCCTCTCAAGGGACTTCGATAAGAGGCTCAATACCATCACAAAGGAAATCCATTCCCTGGCAGGAGAACTCTTTAACATTAATTCTCCTCAGCAATTATCGCATATCCTCTTCGACAAATTACAGCTCCCCACAGTCAAGAAGACCAAAACCGGCTTCTCAACAGACACAGAGGTGCTTGAAACACTCTCTGCAGTCCATCCTCTTCCACAGCAAATCCTTGCCTACAGGATGCTCACCAAGTTAAAAAGCACCTATGTCGATGTGCTTCCAAACCTCATCAACCCCCATACAGGACGCATCCATGCATCCTTCAATCAGATGATTGTAGCCACAGGGAGATTGAGCAGCAGCGACCCGAATCTCCAGAACATCCCTATTCGTGGCGAAGACGGAAAGAAGATACGTGAAGCCTTTGTCCCCGAGGATGGCTTTCTTCTGCTCTCCTCGGATTATTCACAGATCGAGCTCCGCGTCCTTGCCCACATCTCAGGGGATGACCTTCTGGTGGATTCTTTCATGAAGGGTGAAGATATTCACACAATAGTTGCCCGGGAGGTATTCGGAGTAGACGCAAACAATGTAACTCAGGACATGCGCAGAACCGCAAAGGTAATAAATTTCGGCATTATATACGGTATGAGCGGTTACGGCCTTGCAAAAGAGCTTGGCGTTTCTTTTAGAGAGGCTCAATATTACATTGACACGTATTTCATAAAGCATAAAAGCGTCAAAGCATACATGGAGAATGTCCTGAAGATCGCCCGCTCAACAGGGTACGTGAAAACATTGTTTGGCAGGATCAGATATATACCAGAGATCAACAACCATGACAACACAGTCCGGCAGCTTGGCGAAAGGGCGGCAATGAACGCTCCTATTCAGGGCACTGCGGCGGACATCATCAAGATGGCCATGGTAAATATTCACAGAAAGATAAACGAGAAAGGCCTTTCATCAAGGCTGATCATGCAGATTCACGATGAGCTGGTTCTCGAGGTAAAAGATGAAGAGGCGGAAATCGCCAAGGACATCGTGAAAACCGAGATGGAAAATGTGATTACGCTGTCTGTGCCCCTGAAGGTTTCTCTCGGGATGGGGAAAAGCTGGGCCGAATCCCACGATTAATACCAATTCGCCTTCATTCATATAACTTCGTTATCTCGTCGTCGCGCTCCTCGACGTACTGCATGTACGCCTGCGTCGGTTCCTCCTTGATGCCTCGTTCTATCTTTGAATCCGAATTGGTATAAGTTTGAAAGCGGTTCACGCCGATAAAACCATTTTAACCCAAATATGTCGTTAGGAAGGTGTCGGGGTGTCCCGGAGCAAACCGTCGAGAGGCAAGGAAGCTTGGTCTTTTGCTGTTAAGCAAA
>CAYMTB010000547.1:0-1658 GCA_964393225.1 uncultured Syntrophorhabdaceae bacterium | reverse complement strand
ATTTCGTGCAATCGGCATGATGCTCAGAGAGCAGCAGCTCGACAATATGCTTGCGCGCAAGTCTTACTTTCATGCTGTTGGTGTGAATCACCATACCCTCTGAAACTGGCATTGCGCATGCTGCCGGCAGTGCTTTAACTTTTTCCTGTTCCACGACGCAAACACGGCAGTTCCCTGCAACACAGAGGTCCTCGTGATAACATAAAGTGGGAATATGGATATTGAGTTTGCGGGCAGCTTCGAGAATTGTGGTACCCTCGTCAACACTTACGTCAATTGTGTCAATTGTAAGGTTGATCTGCTTTTTCATATCTTTTTTGGTGTTTTTCATAGTTCAGTCTCCTTTAGTAAATCATTTCTTCTTTGAAGTTATAGACGATCGATGAGAACGAGTTGGCAACACTCTGTCCGAGACCGCATTTTGCAGTTATTTTCATGCTCTCAGAGAGTTTCATCAGCTGGTCGAGATACAGGGATTTTTTATCACCTTTTTTGACAGCCTGTATGCCTTTTCGAAGCTGCTGGCAACCAACACGACAAGGTGTACATTGTCCGCAGGATTCTTCTTCAAAGAATTCAAGATAGTTATGGAGTACATTGTACATTGACCTGGAACTGTTGAAAAGCATCATGGAGCCCCCGGTGGGAACACCTTCGAAGCCGATCACGGTATCCTTGAATTTTTTACGGGGAACACAGAAGCCTGAAGCACCTCCGACCTGTACGGCTTTGGTGTCGCCGTCGCCGAACTCATCCACGAAACGGTCAAGGGGCATGCCAAGCTCCAGCTCATAGATCCCGGGAATGGGAGTGTCGCCTGAAACCGAGAACACTTTTGAACCCCTGGAATCGGTCGTCCCGAGAAGTTTAAACTGTACCGGACCAAGGCGCATGATCATCATCACATTCACAAATGTTTCAACATTGTTAATGACGGTTGGTTTGCCCATGAACCCTGAGGTGGTAGGATAGGGAGGCTTGTTTCTCGGCTCTCCTCTTTTGCCTTCCATAGATTCAAACAAAGCGCTTTCTTCACCGCAGATGTAGGCACCGCTTCCCAGTTTTATCTCAATTGGGAAATCAAGGCCGATGCTTTTTGCATGCTCGTTATAACCCTCAATTTCTTTCATCAGTTCGGGGAGCAGGAACCTGTATTCGCCCCTGAGGTAGACATAGCCTTTCTGGGCGCCGATAACCTTTCCGCAGATAGCCATTCCTGAAAATACCTTGCGGGGAACACGGGTCAGGATCTCACGGTCTTTGAATGTGCCGGGTTCTCCTTCATCAGCATTGCATATTACATATTTTTCCTTACTGGGGGACTGGGCTGTGAGCCTCCATTTCATAGCAGTAGGGAAGCCTGCACCACCGCGGCCGCGAAGGCCGGATTCGAGGAGGTCGTCGAGGATCTCGTCGTTGGAGCGCTTTATAGTATCGGTCAGCACCTTGTATTTCACAGAGGAATATTCCCCGAAAATAAGGTCAACTCGTTTAAGTTTGGTTTCGGACATTGTAAATCTCCTTATGTTAAATTATTGATGCATGTACTCACTTAAAATATCATGAACTTTCTCGGCGGTAAGCCCTGAATAAGGCTTTTCGTTGATAAGCATAGCGGGGCCTTCATGGCACCAGCCCAGGCAGTTGGTCTCAAGAAG
>CAYMTB010000546.1:0-1667 GCA_964393225.1 uncultured Syntrophorhabdaceae bacterium | reverse complement strand
CATGGAAAGAAGGTATAGGTTTGTTGTAGTTATATGTCAAGCTTTTCCTGGGCAGCGAATGTGATTGTGGTAACGATATTTTTCGTCGAGCTTAAATTGTGTTTATTCCGATTAGAAATGCTGAATTTCTGTTGAGGTGGACGATGTGTGCATTAAAGGAAGGCATCATTACGCCAACATTCCAGAAATTCACGCTGAAAAATCTGCACACTTCAAACAGTTATCAATGAAATGTGCAGGCTTTCATAAAAAGAGCCATCCCATAGGAGCATGGGACGGCTCAATTAACATGTATAAAAAATACTTGTGCTCGTGCTACTTAACTGCGTCTTTGAGACCCTGACCAGCTTTAAATACGGGAACTTTCTTTGCTGCTATTTTAAGTGCTGCGCCTGTCTGGGGGTTTCTGCCTTTACGGGCTTTTCTCTTGCTCACTTTAAATGTGCCAAATCCGACAAGTGTTACAGTACCACCTTTTTTGAGTGCTTTTTGAATCGCCGCAATTGTTGCATCTACAGCCAGTCCTGCTTCTTTCTTCGTGCATGTAACTTTTGCTACTTCATCGATCAATTCTGCCTTGTTCATTATTTACCTCCATGTGAGTTTTTGAAATTATTTAAAAACAAATCGAACTGTTTGTCAACTATACTAAAGTATAGTCTCATCGGGCTTTTATTGTGCGCATTGTTGGTTGAAATCAAGCATATTTGCCGAGGTTACGGTGTGTATAGTTCAGGAAGCTGTTTGACACGATGGATTCCAGTTTTTTAATAATCGCTTTCCGATCCCCCACCTCCACTTTCACCGCCGTCAAAACCGCTGTCACCGCTATCGGAACTGTCGCTACCCGAGGTTCCTGAACTGCCTGAAAATAACCTTGTGCCGTTATTTGAAGTGCCGCCGCCTTTTCCCCCAAACTTTTTGACAAGAAAAAATATTAAGGCAAAGAGACCAGCGATAATCCCTAGTACAATTCCTATTCCCCAGGCATCAACTCCGTCATCCTGCTCCGGCGGGATATCAGCAACAGGAGGCGTAGCGTTTTCTGTTATGGCCTGCTCCGATAATTTCACTTTCGCATCTTCCGCAATTATCATAGAAACGGCATTAACGGCATTCATGAGCCCTGTCCCGTAATCGTTCTTCTTAAAATGGGGGAGCACTTCGTTTCGCAAGATTTCCCCAACTTTTCCGTCAGGAAGAATCCCCTCCACGCCGTAACCTGTTTCAATCCTGACCTTTCGCTCCTTTACGGCAACAAAGATCAGAACACCCTTGTTCTATCCTTTTTTGCCGATCCCCCATGCCTTATATAGACGATTGGCGTAGTCGGACGTGTAGTTCACCCCCATGGTCTGCACCGTGGCCACGGCAATCGTTATTCCCGTCTTCTCAAAAACCTCGCGGACCCGAGCCTCAATATCAGCCTTTACATTCGGAGGTATCACATTGGCAAAATCGTTTATCATCCCCTTGCGCTGCGGTAATCCTTCCCCTCCAAAGGCAACCAAGGGGAAAAGTGAAATCAAGAGCAACAGCAGGCATGCACTGCGTAGATATTTTTTTATTATTCCACCTCCTTTGATATTTATGATAATTTGATGAGAGCTTGCTATCATTGGTAGTGATTATAGGGATACCACTCTTGCATGTCAAGTAAATATAGG
>CAYMTB010000545.1:0-1668 GCA_964393225.1 uncultured Syntrophorhabdaceae bacterium | reverse complement strand
TTTCTTCAACGGGATCACCTTCCTTGATAATCGTTTTGATCTTTGCGTCTCCCTTTGTTTCGCCGCCGATAATATTATCCAGTTCCGCCTTAGTTCTTTCCATGTCCTTTCTGAGTTCTTCCTTCTGCGACCCAACAGGAAAATCCCAGCCTTGCCGCCAAAAAGTGTCGATTACATGAATCACACAAAGTTCAGCGTTGTACTTTGCGGCCAGTGAAACCGCGCAATGAACCGTTCTCTGACAATATTGGGTTATCCAGCTAACAGCAAGTATTCTTTTAATATTTTCCATCATCTTTCTCCTTGTTTAATATTCAAAATCATGCGGAATCATTTGCCTTCAGCCATCCCTTATGAATGACTGGTTGACCCTTACATCTCCCAGAGGCAGTATATCACACTTAACGGCCCGGATCTTCTTATCTTTTTACGGGCAACGTCAGCACGGGAAAATCTCCTTTAAGCTCACTAACCTGCAAGGAATACAAGACTCCAAGAAAAGCGAAGACCTTTTTTGATGAGAGGTCGTTGTCAGCAACATAGAAACGGTTTCCTTTGTAATTAGCTGCAATGTACACATCTCCTTCAACATAGTCGCATTTCACCGAGATAACACCCGGAGTTAGAGAAGCGAGTAAAATCGTTCCCTTGGCCGGAGGGACAGCAATTCCACTCCGTATGTCAACTTCCGGGATATCCACTGACCATGAGAGAAGAGATAAGACCTCTAAAAAACTTCTCAGTTTGACGGGTACTATGTAGGTATTGTTGTGAACGCTTGACGTTATCCGGGAATGCTCTTTGTGTACCAGGGCAATCGTCACAATGTACATACCGTTCCCCGTTTGTGTATAGGGAATTTCTTTAGTGAAGAGAGTGCCGATTTCTTCTATCTCTGTCATGTTTTTAAGCCGTAACTCCAGCAGGATTTGAGCAGGCTGCTCCTGTGTCCGTTCAGTATAAAAGAACTCCACCCCCCGTCTGGCTTGTAATTTGGACAAATAATGGAGCATTTTAAAATACCTGTCGTAGAAATACCTGTCAGCCTCTTCGATGGGGTCCTGAACTGCGGGGACAGGAAAATCATCGAGAGACTTTACAAGGATGCCCAGAAGGAGATCGGCCTTCCAGCCTGAATTGAGAAGATACCATAGCCTGTCCAATTCTATCTCGGCGAGCAAGTCCTTCATATACTGTTCGCCTTTTAGCGGTTTGTATGTGGTGGTTGGCGTTTGTGAAAAGTTGCCGAAAACCCGTGGCTGAAAGACCCACCGCGGTATCAGTTGGTAGAGCAGTGCCCCCTGGTTGAAGTTTGCCCCTACTTCTCCGCCAAGGTCAAGGGCCATTGACGATGTAATGGAACCAACCCTCAGGAAGGTAGGTGCTTCATTATAGCGAAGTCTCACAAGGTTCAGCAGCAGTTCTTCGTTGTCTCCCCCCTGAACACTCACGTTATATGCTGTACGGATACCTCTCAACTGGGCATCTCCAAGAGAGCTGCATCCATGCATAACCACAGACAACGAAAAACATACCAGCAGAAGTAAACCTATTTTCAATTCTTTCATGCGTTACTCCCCGGTGGATTATGCTGTTCCAGAGGCCTTCTTTACAGCGAAAGCAGCAGAAATCCACCCGAATCCGGCAAACAGTGTATCAATGCCCAAA
>CAYMTB010000544.1:0-1673 GCA_964393225.1 uncultured Syntrophorhabdaceae bacterium | reverse complement strand
GTGTTCTGGCCGCGGGCGTCGGCATTCAGTGCCAAGTGGACAATGTGGGCCGGCTCGTCGGTGGGCGTTTTGCTTTTCGCCATCAAGACCGCACACGTGGCGTTGCCGGAAACGTTTTCCTGGGTGCCCGCATTTTTCTATATAACCCCGTTCATGGTCATGGCGTTCTACATCTTTTGTTTCTGCCTGACCCTGCAGATCGTGTTAACCTTTCTCCGACCGAAGCAGGCGACCGAAGATCTGGAAAAACTTTATTGGCCGCACCCGCTCGATGCGCTCAAATCTCCGGGCTGGCCGGGCCTTGCCAACTACAAATTCCTTTCCGCCATGGTCTTCGTGGCCATGTGCATCCTCTATTATTTTTTCCGCTAACACCCCAACCAAGTCACAATGATGAAACCAATAGTCTCCATCCTGCTTGCGGGAGCTTTTCTGCTCGCGCTTCCAGCCTGCTCCACCACCCCAACCAACAAGGTTCAGCGCTTCGGCTGGGTCACCGGACTGCGCCCGGAAAAGTCGGCCTATTACAAAGAGATTCACGCTCATCCGGAGGCCCCTGTGAACAAGATGATCAAGGATTGCAACATCCGGAACTTCTCGATTTATGCCCGTGAAATCGATGGCAAAGAATACCTCTTCGCCTACCTCGAATATACCGGAAAAAACTTTGCCGCCGACATGAAGAAGATGGCCAAAGATCCGGCCACGATCGCCTGGTGGAAAAAGACCGACCCCTGCCAGTCCGCTCTCCCGGACGCCAGGGCAAAAGGGAAAATCTGGTCGGATGCCGTCGAGGTCTATCATTTGGACTAGGCGTGAATGGCTAACTTAAGCCAGAGCAGAACAAGCGACCCGCTTGTTTTTCCCGGCAGGCCGGCCACCCTGCCATCCCAAAACCGTCTTAAGTTGGCACTATTCTGGACTGGGCGTTTTGCCTGGCTTCCTCCTGTTTATCAAATACACGGCGGCATATGAACGAAACGGATTTGATAAGCATTAAGAGTGTGGACACAAACCCGTCTCCACAAACATGGATTCTGGTGGAGAGCCTGGTTGGCGCGGGGATTATTAATTTGCTCAGGGATCGCCCAACCATTCGGGTTGTGACCAAGAAAGAACTTCAGGCGAATCCGAATTTACGGATCAAAAAGGGGGACAAGGTCATCATTGCCACCGAAACGGTGCTGGATGAAGCCCTGAACAAACTGGAAGACGATGAGACAAAAGAGCTGATTTCGCGGTTGAAGAACAAGGTTCACTGCCGCCAGATGCTGACCTCTATCTTTCCGGATTTTTTCTTCCGGGAAATTCCCGTCCGGGATCTTCCGAAGATCGAACTGGCACCCGGCGAAAAGTATTTTGTCAAGCCGATCAAGGGCTATTGGGGCAGCGCCGCTTTTCCCGTCGATGCGCAGACGGACAGGGTCGCTTTGATGCATGAAATCGAAGCACAGCTTGGCAAACGAACCGGCCTTTTCTCCGAACAGGTGGTGGCGAAAGACCGGCTGATCGTGGAGGAGTTTCTCGAAGGCGAAGAATATGCGGTGGATATGTTCTTCAACGAATCCGGGGAACCGGTCATTACCAATGTCTGCCACCATCCCCTGCCCAAGAAGCTCGATTACCTGCATGTCGTTTATTACACCAGCCATGAGGTTTACCGGAACCTCTAT
>CAYMTB010000543.1:0-1696 GCA_964393225.1 uncultured Syntrophorhabdaceae bacterium | reverse complement strand
GAGTTACGAGTCCGATGGCGGAAGTATTGGCCCGGTAACACCTCCCCCACCGATAAAATCGGTTTCTAGTTGTGGCTTAGCCATTAAGGCCTATCCAAATCCTACGTTTAACTGTGACACTGGCGTCGATATCAATGGGGTGCCTCTTGCTGGCACAGCTAATACCTACTGCCAATGTATCAACCTTTACGTAAAAAACATGGAGGGGGAAATTGCCGTTTTAAGGGAACCGGGCGATTCCGAGCCGGCCAATTGCTATTAGCGAGATTCCGACAAATACTATGCGAATAATTTCTGCAAAAATATCGACCTCTGTGCTGACACTCCTTCTGGTGTCAACTGTTTGTTCTTCGGGACAAAATATCGCCACTAGTTCCGCTTCGGGCGTACACGAAGGAATGATTCCTCATGCGTCCGTGGTTGTTTCATCTTCGATTAATCAGCCGCATTTTGAAGCACGAGGCGTTGGAGGTGGAGACGACAGGCCTGAACCGCCGGCATACGAACTTAAACATGAATACCAGGAAGCTTTGCGCTTAACCAGGGAACAAGAAATGGCGTTGCATGGTTATTTGCCTGATTTTAGAATGTGGGCTATAACGGATTATCCGGCTGGAATCAAGCACTATCACTTTACAAATAAGCAGCTGCCGTATATCATCAAGGGCGATTTTGATGGAAACGGAAAAGAGGATGTAGCTGTCGCCGGACAAACAACGGACCGGAACATGATCTTGGTAATCATGTCCGATACAACAGGCTATTCTATTCTGCCGCTGTGGTCTTATGAAAAATCTGACTTGCAATACGTTGATATACTTCATTTGTTAAGAAAGGGGACAAAATTCTCTCTTGATGGTGAGGAAATGCCCGGTGAAGAAGAATTGATACAAAATGACGGCATCCTTTACTCACAAGATTTTGCCGGTTCAAAGTCTCCTTATGGGTACGATCTTACGGACGCGCACACTATTTTTAGATATCACGAAGGACTTGCCGGCGTGGTCCCCGTGGAAGTCGGTTCTATAGCTTCGGCTGCCTTCAAGCCTGAATACATAGAGAAGCTGGCTTTAAGCCCTGCTATGTCAAAAGCTGTTCATGCGTACGATAAGGATTTTGAACCATGGACAGTGCAGGATTATCCGGCTGACATCACTTCGGCGTATCACTATTCCGAAAAATCTCTGCCATACGCTGTGAGAGGGGATTTTAACGGCGACAAAATCGAAGATATGGTAATTGCCGGATATAATAATGACGGCAACCGGCTTCTTGTAGTCCTATCAAGCGCCACGGACTATACTGTCATTGAAAGGCGCGACTCAGGGAGTAGACACTGCTACTCGCAAGCCCGAAAACTGGGCAAAAAAATCTCGCACATCCCATCTGATGTTGTAAGGCTATATGCAAAAGGTCTCCAAATTAATAACACGCCAGGCGTTCCGGGCAGAATGCTGGATACTGAGAGCTTCAGTATTCAAACCATAAAGGGTTGCACAACAGATGTTTATGTTCCCGATAAAAATGCTGGGCACTTCAACACCATTTTTGGTGAGTGGCAAATAGTTAAGAGCTCTCAGCCTGGCTTTATTGGATATGACAGGGGCTTTGAGAAAAAAGATTATTTCAATTTAAGATTGATTAAGCCATATCCAGCGCGAGAGCTACGATAGGTTGCAGTGCGTTCTGTAGTATT
>CAYMTB010000542.1:0-1697 GCA_964393225.1 uncultured Syntrophorhabdaceae bacterium | reverse complement strand
TTGGATATTGGACATTCTCCTGAGGCAACAACTAGGGCCGCGTCCGCGTCATCGCTTGACACTGGACATTCAAAACTTCCTGTCTTTGATCTGGCGGGTATGATGGATCGGCTGATGGGTGATGAGGAGCTGGTGATCAAGTTAATCGATGGTTTTATCGATGATTTACCCAAACAGATCAAGGCGCTACGCGCGTATCTTGCAGCAGGTGACGTGAAAAGCTCTGAACGTCAGGCCCACACCATCAAAGGCGCTTCCGCGAACATGGGCGGAGAAGCGCTGCGCGCGCTGGCCTTCGAGATGGAAAAAGAAGCAAAAACCGGAAACCTGGAATACGTAACAACAAACCTACCCGAACTGGAAACACAGTTTAAAAAATTAAAAAAAGAAATGGGGAAATGGAGGAAAAGGAAAATAGGATAAAAACAGGGGGAAGGCTGAAGGAAAAGAAGGACTGTCCCCCTCTGGCGGGGGATTGCTCCCTCTCTTGCTGTGACATATGCCAAGTGGTTGGGGATTTGGAGATAAGTGGGTTGGAGATAAGCTGCGGGTCAACCTGTTTACTCTTTTATGAACATGTGCCGTGGAGATGTGCCCGTAAAAGAAATAGTAAGTAGCTTTCCCTTTTGGAAAAAACACTGGTTTACCCTTCTTGAAATCACCGGTGCTTACTGGCGGTCGCAGGAAGCGCCCTGTTCTTTTTTTAGAAGGAACAAAGGGGTCAAGTCCAATTTATTCTTCATGTAGCAAGGGTGGACTTATAGCTGTTTTAGAAAGTAATTGTACCACGATATAGACCTCCTTTTTAGAGGTATCATACCGCTTTTCAGGTGTTCACTTTTAAACTTTAAATCCATAAATAACGGTTCACTTTTAATTCTTATCTGACAACACATATATAAGCGTTTGACATTTCGAAAAGAGGATAGTATCTTTATAAAAATCTCATTAAGGAGGATTTATAATGAAAAAGGCAATTGCCGTAATCTTAAGCGTATTGTTCGTTTTGATCGGATTAAACGTCTTCGCCGCCCAAGTAGATAGAAAAGGGAGCAAAGACCACCCGCTGCTGACGAGGATGGCGGATTTTTATATCAGCGGTTACGAAGATAAGGATTTTGATAAAAACGAATTCCTTATCCAGGACGGCAAAAAAGTTTCCAGAGTCTCCGTAGAGGGTCATAAGTATTATCTGCAATATGACCTCAACCAGGGCGCCAATCAGCCGGGAGCCCTCAAAGTAGTCAGAAATATCGAAAACGCGCTCACAAAAATAGGGGGAAAAGTGCTGTTTGAAGGTGAACGCCCCTATAGGCCACGGTCAAACTTGAGAAAGGCGGCAAAGAAACGTGGGTGGCGATATCAGCTTGGCCAACCTTATACAGACTCACCATTATTGAAAAAGAAGTCATGAAACAGGAGGTAGAGGCCAACGCCGCGGCAATGGGCAACGACATCAAGACTACGGGCCACGTCTCTATATATGGCATATACTTTGACACAGGTAAAGCCGAAGTGAAGTCGGAGTCGCAGGCAGCTCTGCAGGAAATTGCAAAATTGCTGGCAAGCGACTCGGGCCTTAAGCTGTACGTTGTTGGTCACACCGACTCTGTGGGGCGCCTGGAGACAAACATGAAGCTATCGCAGGCACGGGCAGAGGCGGTGGTGCAGGCGCTCACCAAGAGTCATGGCGTTGC
>CAYMTB010000541.1:0-1700 GCA_964393225.1 uncultured Syntrophorhabdaceae bacterium | reverse complement strand
ACTCACATAGAAGCAGCGTCTCTTCCCGGAAGTGATCCCGGTCTTTGTCTGGTAGGTGAAGGAGATCCAGCCCTGCCAAAACTTGAGTCCTTCGGACTGCTATGTACGTCCAGGATAGTTTCCCAACATGATGCCATACAAGCGGTAGGACGGGCTCATCTTTCAGGTCATGGCGGCACAAATGATGGAATTATCGGAGCCGCAGCTGCTGTCGGTCTTACCGCTTCAGGATGGAGCGGCCGATTTATCGAATATTCAGGACTGAGGACTTTTCCTGAGCGGGTGGCTGTTTCAGCGTTGATGCAGAAAAACATTCGTGTGGTTTCTCTAGATCGGGACGCCTGTTGTCCCCGTCCAGAAGATATGGTGGATACAAGAGGTTGGTTGAGGCCCAGACTTTGGGGGCACGCAGTTGTGCTTCCCGTAAAACCGGCAGGCGCTGGTCTATGGGAGAGTTTGGGAGAAAAACGAAACCCTGAAAAACAAAATATTTAGGGAGGTGGAATTATGGCAGGTAAAATATTTTATCGCGAGCGGATTAAAGTGGGAGTAAAAGATAAAAAACCGCGTTTCAAGCTGGTGGCGGTTGCAGATGTGAACCTAACCTTTTATGCTAAACATTTGAAGAAGAAAGAACTGGAAGAAATTGCTGCCTCTGTTGGTGCAGATCTTTTTCTATTAAAGGCTCCTAAAGATGGCAAGGGCAAAGAAGATGAAATTGAGGTTAAGGAATAAAAGGACAGAAAACCATGGCGTTATTCAGAGAAAGAGATGGACGAAGGTTGCACGTGAAGAGCAGGCTCATGGGAGAGAGTCTTGTGGGCAAAACATTTATGGAAAGTCTCCATGTTGCTCCCCAGCAAAGGCTTTTCCATGATGTAAATATTGTTAAAATCGGAGGTCAATCCATCTGCGATCGAGGGATCAAGGCTCTGCCTGCCATTATGAAGGAGGTTGTCTCCAACAAGAAAAAACACAAAATCCTTCTGACGACAGGCGGCGGTACACGGAGCCGCCATATTTACTCGATCGGTCTGGAATTGGGTATGCCAACAGGCATCGTTGCTAAATTCGGTAGTTCCGTGTCCGAGCAGAATGCCCTGCTGGTTTCCACGCTCCTTGCCCCTTGGGGTGGCATCAAAATCGGCCACGATGAAGTGACGAAGTTATCGAATTATTTCACACAGGATTGTATTCCCGTCATGCACGGCATGCCGCCGTATGACTATTTTGCATTGCCGGTACCGAAGTCACGCATTCCCATTCACCGGACAGATGTGGGTACTCTAGTCATAGCTGATTTGATCGGTGCCCGGAGCTGCATATTTGTCAAGGACGAACGGGGGCTTTATACGGATGACCCGAAGAAAAACAAGAAGGCTTCATTTATTCCTGAAATCAGCGTCAAAGATCTTCTGGCAAGGAATCTGGATGATCTGATCATTGAACGTCCTTGCCTGGAAATCCTTCTCAACAGCGAGGTTCTCGATAAGGTTCAGATTATCAATGGCTTGGAAAAAGGCAACCTTACAAAAGCTCTGAATGGAAAACCTGTCGGCACTATAATATATAAATCTTAGTTGACGTTCTGCCGACAAATGTCACTATGTGTCCATATTCTTGGTTTAGAGCTCATACCATAAGCGAGACCTTTGAATTTTGCAAAATTTAGCAATAGTTTTACTTTCTGCCCGAATTTT
>CAYMTB010000540.1:0-1702 GCA_964393225.1 uncultured Syntrophorhabdaceae bacterium | reverse complement strand
GCACTATTCTTAAGTGCGGCCTTTGGATTACTTGTGCTGATCGCTCATGCGGTACCCGAGGTGATGCTCTTTCAATATGCCACCTGTTTTGCCATCGGTATGCTTGTGGCAGGCAGGAGGATTTTCAGTTTTGGAATTCTTCCAATAATATGTATGACTATTCTTCTCGAACTCTTGGGCTTATGGAATGGGCATAATTGGAATGTAATCCTAGGAAGCGCTGTGGCTGCCATGATTGCTCTTTTCTGCACAGGCCCAGTGAATAAAGAAGGCCGCTGGATCAAGCCCTTTTGGTTTCTGGGAACAATTTCCTACTCGCTCTATGTGGTCCATCAGGTGATCGCCTCTGCCTCGGAAAATATTTTCCACTTTCTTCTGAAGAAAGTCCATGGGACATCCGGCCTGATTCTGGCAAACCTTGTTCCTGTTGCATCACTGATTGCCGCCTTTATTGCGGCTTGTCTTTTGTATCGATTTGTTGAGAAGCCGACGCATGAGTTATCGAGAAACCTCAGGTCCTTTTTCCGTTCCTCCTCACAGCATTCTGGCGCCTGATCGTTCCCTGCAATGAACCTTTCTGTCATCTGTCCGTCCTATAACAGGGCTTCCTTTCTGGAGGAGTGCATTGCTCCCGTCATGGCTGTTGACGATGCGGAGTTTGTGCTGGTGGATGATGGATCGACTGATGGGACGCTAGAACTTGCTCGCGCCCTTCAGGATCAATACGGCGTGGATCGGATCGTCGTGATTCCTATTGGTGGCAACCAAGGAGCCCAGATTGCTCGCAATAGGGGGATGGAGCAGGCCCAAGGAGAGTACATTATTTTTTGTGACTCTGATGATGTCTTGATTGCCTCTGGAGTTGCTGCCTTGGAGGATGCCCTGACTCAGAATCTCGACCTTGATTACGCCTATGGCAAGGTAGCCATGACAGATGACTCTCTGAAGCCCCTGGAGGGCGTAGAGCCGATCGGATCCGCCTTTGAAGATACGCCCATTGAGCTAGCAGGATACCACTGGCACACGATGGGGCCTCTTTATCGCAAGAGTTTTCTGAACAAGGTTGGCCCTTGGAACCCATCTCTCACTGGTTCCCAGGACTGGGAGTATCAGGCCCGTGTGAAACTTGCAGGGGGTAGGGGACTCTTCATCGATACCTTGGTGGGATACTGGCGTCAGCATGAAGGAGGCAGGGTGGGTGCTCTCAAATTCCGTCCCGATTATGTGAGGAGCGTGGTGACGGCCTGTGATGTCATTCTATCTGGAGCTAGAAACGCAGGGAAATGTGATCGGTCGATCCAACGGCGGTTGGCGAAGAAACTCATCATCCATGCATTGGAGAGCGGTGCTCATGGTGACCTACCCTTGAGGCAGCATTGCCTTCACCATGCAGCTACTGCGGTCCTTGGTGATCCGAGCTTTTCACTTGTGATCAATGGAATACAACTCACACCATCATGGTTTGATGGGATGATCTGGAATCGTCTTGTGGCGAAGTGATGATATGAGCAAAAGAAACGAATATGTTGAGTTGGGGCGATTGATCGCTGCGACATCAATTGTATGGCTGCATACGGTTGGAGCTGTTGGATATTTGCCCTTAGAGGGAAGCACACGTTGGGCGCGCTGGGCGGTTCCATTTTTCATTGCCGCAAGCCTATGGTTTGTGAACCCGGCAAGTGAAAGCCGCACACCTTGGGTG
>CAYMTB010000539.1:0-1707 GCA_964393225.1 uncultured Syntrophorhabdaceae bacterium | reverse complement strand
TGGACACCCGAGACAATTAAAAAACTCAGAAAGACCTGTAAATTGTCAAAGAGAGAATTGGGTTTTTTAGTTGGTGCAGATGGCAGTTATATTGCCTGTGTTGAAAAGGGCATAAAAGAACCTTCCAAAACATTAAAGATTGCCCTTGATCATCTTGAAAAACAGTTCCAATAAAGAGGATTTGGGACATCATTCAAGTAGAAATGAAATCAATATTTCAAAGCGAACGAATATTGAAAACTCAAGTCACCTGCAACTGTTATATATGACCTTTTTCCTTTGATCGTGCATTACGCATACAAACAAAGCAGATTATGTTTCCGTTGATTCAAACGCAAATCCTTTCTCCCTGAACAGCTTTACGCATACCTCCACCACCTTCTCATCATACAGGATACCTTTGTTCTTCTCTATCTCCTCAAGGGCTACATCTATCCCGAAGCCTGGCCTGTAGGGACGGTGGGATGAGATGGCTTCAACCACATCAGCCACAGAGATAATCCTTGTTTCAAGAAGTATCTGGTCACCCTTCAAAGCTTGAGGATAGCCCGAGCCGTCCAATCTCTCGTGGTGCTGGAGGACTATCTCTGCTATGGGGTACGGCAATCCTACATCTTTTAATATGTTATAGCCTGTCTGCGAGTGGACTTCGATGAGGCTCATTTCTGTATTTGTAAGTACGCCGGGCTTACTTAAGATTTCTGCGGGTACCGATATCTTTCCTATGTCATGGATAATGCCTGCCATGCGAATAGTATCAACCGTATCGCTTGAGAGCCCCATCTCCTGTGCGATGATACGGGCAAGGTTTGATACCTTTCTCTGGTGACCTGCGGTATATGGGTCTCTTGTCTCTACCGTTGAAGACAATGCCTGGATGGTGCCTATCAAACTTTTTCTCAGCTTCTCCAGGGTATGTTTAAGTTCTTCTTCGGCTTGTTTGCGGGAGGTGATGTCTTCAGAGGTGCCATCATGATAAAGGATGTTGCCATTTTCATCGTACACACAACGGGCATTTATGGATGCCCAGAAGACGTTCCCATCCTTTCTCTTCAGCTGCACTTCAAAGTCTGTAATTGAGCCCTTTTTATGAAGGATACGGAGAAACTCAAAACGCTCATCAGGGTTTACATAAATCTGCCTGCCAATATCTGTGACTGTCTCAATCATTTCCTCGGGTGAACTATACCCGTATATACGTGCGAGCACAGGATTGACTATACGAAAACGTCCTTCAGGCGTTGTCTGGAAGATGCCTTCAATGACATTTTCGAAGATATTGCGATATTCTTCCTCGCTCTCCTTCAGCGTCTTTTCCGCCAGTTTGCGGGAGGTGATGTCGTGTATAAAAGCAATAAAACGTCCGCCTTCAATGGCCCGGTACTGGACGCTGGCTTCTACATCAAAAATGCTTCCATCCTTGCGGCGATGCCTGGTTTCGAAACTATCCTCACCCTGCGCCATAATCTTCCGGATATGGACGGCTGTGTTATCATAAGTTTCAACGGCTTCCAGGTCGGGAATGCTCTTGGCCAACAGCTCCTTTTCGCTATAACCGCTCATCCGGCAATAGGCTGCATTGACTTCCACGAGACGGCCTTGTATATCTGCCATCCAGAATCCGTCCATTACCGTCTGCAGGATGGTACTGTACCGACCCTGCGCCTTAACCAGCGCATCCTCGGCGAGTTTGCGTTTGGTAATATC
>CAYMTB010000538.1:0-1719 GCA_964393225.1 uncultured Syntrophorhabdaceae bacterium | reverse complement strand
CATGTTGGAATATAAAAGCGATTGCGCTGGCGTGATGTATGAGGAAGTCAATGAGAGTAATACAACCCAAACCTGTTCTTCGTGTGGCCAAAAGCCGCCGTCGAGGCCGAAAGGTATCGCAGGACTTGGAATAAGAGAGTGGGTTTGTAGTGATTGCGGAACGGTTCATGACCGCGATGTAAACGCTGCCAAAAACATTCTTGCGCTCGGACATGAGCGTCTAGCTGTAGGAATCCCCGCCCTTTAGGGCTGGGGAGGATGTCAAAACCGCCCTCTGCTGGACAATCGGCAATCAAAAGGCCTTAGTAACTCGTCTTGATGAGCGCGTCCATCTTGCGAGCGATCTCATCGGAAGTAAAGCGCTGAGAAGTCTTGCTATCTGCATTTGCCAAAGCCACCTTAACTTTGGCAATAAACCATAAATTATGGGTTTCTTCCGCCTCTTTAGATGTCTTTTCAGAGTCATCAGGAACGGGGATAGCTTTCATGTTTCTAGCTTATCACCAATTTCAACGGGGGTGAGCACCCATCCCCAACCTATAGAGGGCTTACCTGGCAGCTTTTTTCGTCTTATACTGCATAAATGAGTTACAGCCAAGCCGAACTAATCAAAGCTCGCCAAGAGAAATCCTTGGCTGATTCTGCTCGTCTTGAAAAACATGCAATCATTTACATGAAAATCAAGAATGGCGAAGGCAATGAGCTTATCAACTTTGCAAAACATCAAATTTCTCTTTGGAAGCAAAACGATCTTTGCAGTCCTTTTTACCAAGAAATTTGGGAACGCGCCTTAAAAGATTATTCGCTTTTTGAGTCGGTTATTTTGGATCCCAAAAACCATCATCTTCGGCAAAATACTCCCTTCATCCTTAAGGGGGTTTAGTGATTACCCTTGAGAATATTCACAAACTTCTCGGGCAAATTAAAGCTAAAACCAATCATGATGAATTTGTGATCATGGGTTCGCTGTCTATATTGGGCTCTTCTATTAGGCCGCCCCGCCAAATGGCTTACTCTATTGATGTTGATTTGTATTTGAAATCCGATCCAAACCGACATCTTGAAATTACCCAGGTTGGCGAAGATTCATCTTTTCGGGTTGAACATGGCTACTACGCCGACCCCATTACCCCTCAATTAGTTTCATTGCCAGAGGGGTGGGAGGATCGCTTGATTAAAAAAGATTTTGGTGATCTTTCGGCCTATTTCTTGGATCCAAATGACTGCGCTGTATCAAAATACATTCGTGGCCAAGAAAATGATCTTCGCTGGGTGCGCGAAGGAATAAAGACCAACATATTAGATATCTCCAAAATCGAGCGCCGGCTACCAACTGCCAACTGCTTGGATGGAGAGGTGGCTGCGGCCAGAAAGCTGATTCAGCAAGATAAAAGGCTTTTATCCTCTTCTAAATCCAAGGATTTAGGCCGCTAACTACTGTAATTCTTATTCCTAGGCGCTTAATCATTGCCCTCGCCGCATTCTCCAGCCCAAAACCAGCTTTAATCTGATCGAATTCGATCTAGTTAGATCGCCACAAGTTTTGGGGTGAACGCCCTGCGCATTATGGGTATTGCAGCCATTGGGCTGTAACTATCAATAGGGAGCGTTCTTGAGTACATCTAATCAGCAGGTCAAAGATCGACAAATGGAGGCATTGCGTCGCGCGCTTGGCGAGGACATGTTGCGTCACCTAGAAGACCCTAAGGTAATTGAAAT
>CAYMTB010000537.1:0-1721 GCA_964393225.1 uncultured Syntrophorhabdaceae bacterium | reverse complement strand
GTCACATACTCTCCGGTGTGGTTGCAGTAGAGTAGTATGGATAAAAGGGTCAACCCATCAAATTCTTCAGTAAAAAGTTTTTTGTTGACTTGCCCAACTGATCTGAGAAAGATAGCATCTCATTTCACGGGGGATGGGGCAAAAATGGCGGACACGACAGTGGATAAGACTTCTGTGAATCACAGCAAGTAACACAACGAGGTGGTTTCCCATATTTTATATGGCATCAGCCGTTTGTTGCAGAATGCGAAAAATAATCAAGTGGAAGGAGAAGAAAAATGCGAAGAATGGCAATTCAGATTCCCAAGGTTTTGTTTGTAGCCATTTTGACGTTGATGATTCAACCTTACCTGCTGCATTCTTTCGATGAAATGCCGCCTTCTGATGCAATCAGCGCAGCTCAGCAAGGGATTAAGACTTTTGTTAAAGATTCACGAGTGCAAAATCTTGATAAATTGGGTTTTTTGAATAAAGCGCAGATTGATGGAGCCACTCTTGGAAAGGGATTTCAGGTGTTTTATATCTCTCCTAACCAACTTCTCGATCAAGAACTGTCCCAAGATATAGCATCCCTTGTCCGTCCTACAAATATGTGGCAATTCTTAATTGTTACCGGTGAAAAAGCCGCATCCCTTTTGACTGTAGACTTCGTCGAGAACCGATGGATATCTGTTTCACTCGGTGCATCTGGTCTGTCTGCGGAACTGGGTAGTATCCTGGAGGCATGGCCACGCTCTGCCGGTTACCAATACAGACTCATCAAGGCCTACCAGGCAAAATCAGACTTTATTGAGGTATTTCTGGACGGAAAAACTCTAGGGATGGTGCCGTTAACTTCAGGTAGGATAGCCATGGATCTCGAACAGCAGGGTTTCAACCCCCTTGACCTTTATGAGTCTGATGATATTTTAACAAAATTACGCCCCATTGTAAGAACGAACGTGCAATGAGAATTGATTGGTGAAAAATTAAACAGGAGAAAGAAAATCAAGAGGAAAGAAATATGAGAAAGACAAAGAAAATGTTAATTATAATCCTGTTGAGTACACTTTTGTCACTCATTCTCGGGATTAATCAAACAGCAAGAGCGGATGTCTTGCTTAGTATTCCCGAGACATTTCAGGAACACAGTCAATGGTGCTGGGCAGGAACAAGTCAGGCAGTGCTGGCATATTATGGTTCCCTCGTAAATCAGTGCGATATTGCAAATTGGGCATGGAATAGAAGTGACTGCTGTGGAAATCCTACGTTTGGGTGGCCTTCCCCATGTAACCAGCCGAATTCCATGTACGGTGAACCTGGAAGCCTTCAAGATATACTTACTCACTGGGGCGTCGATAGCAGCGCTCTTGCAACATATCTTTCCAGGTCTGCTGTAGTCTCACAAATAGATACAGGCAAGCCCTTTGTGATGAGATTCGGGTGGACCAGTGGTGGTGGCCACTTCCTGGACGGATGTGGGTACGACCAGAACGGCTACTACCTGGATTATGTGGACCCATGGCCTGGAAACGGCAACACAAAAGCCATTTATGATTGGGTGGTAAGTTCCTCCGATCACAACTGGACTCATACACTCCAAATCACAACCCCAAATAACACTGCTACCCTTTCTGTCGCTAAATACGGCACTGGCTCAGGCACAGTCACCTCTTCTCCTTCAGGGATCAACTGCGGATCAACGTGCTCGGCGTCCTATGAACCAAGTACCTCTGTGACCC
>CAYMTB010000536.1:0-1733 GCA_964393225.1 uncultured Syntrophorhabdaceae bacterium | reverse complement strand
GCTATGTAGTCGGCACCGCCAATCTCAAGACCTTTGATCTTGTCGGCGGTATCGGTTTTGCCGGAGAGGAAGATTATGGGAATATGGGCAGTGTGCTTGTCGTTTTTCAGGTTCTTGCATACTTCATATCCGTCCAGGAGGGGCATAACTATATCAAGGAGAATGAGGTCCGGTTTGAGGGTATGCGCTTTTTCCAGTGCTTCATTGCCGTCAATTGCCTCTATTACCTCGTAACCGGTTTTTATCAGCGTCAAGGAAAGCAGTTTCCTTAAGTCCTCGCTGTCATCAACTATGAGAATCTTTTCAGCCATGTTTATCCTTAGCGCATAGATATAAATTATAATATAACCAAACGACTGTTTTGTGAAGGGTTATTTATCAGGATACTATCCCGTGGAGCTGTACGATATCAGAGTTATGTGGAAGTTATAAAGGATTTCAGGTTAGATTGAAGAAATGGCAAAATACACTAATTTACGCGGCAATGCCCTTTTATTTCTCCTGTGTCTCTGGTTTCTCTGGTTTATCAACTTTACCCTCCGGATGGTATTCTCGCCAATTTTGCCGATTTTGGAGGATGAGTTCATTGTCAGCCACGCCCAGGCAAGCGGCATTTTTGTATTTCTGTCTGTTGGATATGGGGTTGCGGTAATTATCGCCGGTCTTTTTTCCGGGACGTTCGGCTATAAGAAGTCTATCGTTTTTTCGCTGCTGCTTCTGGGTTTAACCTGTTTTTCGATCCCTTTCATTCATAAATTCTGGTTACTTTATGCTTTTGCTTTTGTCCTCGGTTTTTCGGTTGGTTTCTATATTCCTTCAGCCATTCCGCTAATGACCGAGCACTATTCAGAAAACAACTGGGGTAAGGTAATAGCTATTCATGATACCGGCGCCTCGATAGCCGTATTCGCTGCTCCTTTTATTGCCCTTTTTCTTCTCCAGTTTTTCCCGTGGCGCGGCATATTTGTTGTGTTCGGGTTCGTTTTTCTGGCCTCTGCCCTTGTTTTCTCTTTTGCATGCAGCGAGGTAAAGCTCAGCAATCCGCCAAAGATGGTATTCCGGGATCTTGTCAAGATGCGGTCCCTCTGGCTAATGGCCATACTTTGGATTTTTGGCGCAGGCGCAAACCTGGGTATTTACTCTATCATTCCGCTTTACCTTTCAAAGGAGCTCGGCTTGGCGATTGGTTATGCAAATACCGTATTGGGCATATCAAGGCTTGGAGCGATTGGTGTGGCCATCTCATGCGGTTTTCTGATTGACAGGTTCAATCTGCGATGGGTCATGTTTCTCGTGCTGCTCATTACCGGCGTTCTGACTGTTCTTATGGGAGTAGTCTCTGCCAGATTTATAGGGATCATCCTTTTTCTCCAGGCTTTTTGTGTGACAGCCTTTTTCCCCGTTGGCCTTGTGGCGATAGCAAAAACCTTCAGCCGGGAAATGCGAAGCCTGGCTACAGGCATTATCCTGGCCTTGAGCATAATCTCCGGAGGGGGGCTCATCCCCTATCTTCTCGGTCTCTCGGGTGACCTGTACAGTTTCAGATTAGGTATTACCATCCTTGGGATATTTGTGGCCTTATCCAGCCGGCTGGTCTTCAATTTGGAAGAACTTGAGTAGTATGAATTTGTTCAGGTATGCTAAAATAACTATAGAGGGGTGCGGGAATATGACATCAACCGCATCATGGAAGTTATATCAAAAGCACCTGAACGTTTTGAGAAAGGACGGCC
>CAYMTB010000535.1:0-1735 GCA_964393225.1 uncultured Syntrophorhabdaceae bacterium | reverse complement strand
ACCTTCATCCTCCTGCCCTTCTGCCTGGCTGCCAAAGTATCCATCTTCTTGGCATTGCCCAGGTGAACATTGCGAGTCTTGTCGCCCTCCTTGCTGAGGATGGCGCCTAGGTTCTTGAGGACCACGGGATTCTTTGGATCAGCGGCCAATGTGTATAAGAAAGATAAATGATTATAAATGTCACAATTGTTGAGGTGCTTTGAAGATGAAACCTTGGCCAGAGGGCGAAATAAGGCGCGTAGAACGTGGATATAGCCCAAATTTTGGGTGCGATGGATATTATATGCTTGGGGCTTTTAACAAGACCGAGAATCTGCCATCCGTGCTGCAAGAGATCTTAAATGCAAATCATGAAGAAGTCTTATTGATTCAGTGCACTGGGAAAAAGCATTCTCCGCAGTCAGACCATGACTATTATACATTCAAACTAGTAGGCAAATATAGCTATGAAGCCCTTCCAGATCATTACAAGGATAATCGGGGACAGTACCCGCCTGATCTTGAGACGCGATCTTGGGAAGGTGATAACTTCAACGTTAATGGTTTTCCATTGAGGCCATGGGTGAAGTATCCTCATCCATGCACTTCAGATGAGTTCTATTCTCTGAAGGAAAAAGAGAAAAATCGGGTGAGGAGTAATCGATATCAGTAATGAATGAAATTCTAGTTGTCTCCTGAAAAGCCACATGCTTGAAGCGACGTACTCCTTCGCTCGCGGGAGATCGCCCGCCAGCTGGTAGCCGAACGCCAGGGCTACGAAAGCTTTAGGATGCATGGCCTAATTCAGCTTGAAGTAACAATTATTTGTCAATACGGTTGATAATTAGTATTCACAGAGAAGCATCAACCGATGCAGAGATTCTTTCAGAATAGCGAGGAGCCGCTAAGTTAATAGAGACCGTAAACATGTGAGAATCTTAGAGCGAGGTACAACTGTGAACTATACAGACCCACAGAGAACGGCAATCGATCACTTGGATGGTAACCTGCAGATTATTGCCTGTGCGGGCTCAGGAAAGACACAGGTTATTTCGCAGCGGATCGTAAACATCTTGAAGGAAAAAAGCCCAGATGGCATCAGGCCCGAAAATATAGTGGCGTTCACTTTTACGAAGAAAGCCGCTGCAGAGCTGAAAGACCGCATCCATCGGCTGTGCAAGGAGCAACTTGGGAATGATCTAGGTCTCGCCGATATGTATGTTGGGACAATCCATGGTTTTTGTCTGGGTCTTCTCCAAACCTACGAACATCGTTTTCTCAAATACATAGAACTCAACGAAGTTCAGCAACGGCTGCTTATTGACCGTTACAGTAGAGAATCCGGGTTGACTGATCTCACCACTCACGACAATAAACAGTTGAAACGTTGGAAAGATTCACGGCTGTATCAAAAATTGCTTAGCATTATGCGCGAGGCCCAGATTAACGAAGCGGTCCTTGGTCCACATCTCATCCGGCACGCATTGGAAAAGTACCAGAGGCTATTGCATCGAAATCGATATCTTGACTACTCGATGCTCCTAACCGAAGCTGTTCGATGCCTCGAATCGGACATGACTCTCAGAGAAAAAATCTCGACACGCGTACGCTACTTGGTCGTTGACGAGTATCAGGATGTGAATCCCCTACAGGAGCATCTAATTAGACTCTTGAATGAATTAGGTGCTCAGATTTGTGTCGTAGGTGACGATGACCAGACCATCTATCAATGGAACGGCAGCGATATCAACAATAT
>CAYMTB010000534.1:0-1747 GCA_964393225.1 uncultured Syntrophorhabdaceae bacterium | reverse complement strand
TCTATGAAGCGCTCAGAACCTATACCTATAACGGTGCATATGCGACCTTTGAAGAGGGGCTAAGGGGAACGCTCAAGGCAGGCAAAATAGCTGATTTTGCCGTGCTTGACAAAAACCCTTTTGAAGTCAATTCGGAAGATATTCAAACGATCAAGGTTTTATCTACCTATATCAACGGCAAAAGGATCAAGCCGCTTAAAAGCCCGTGGGGACTTCTTTTAAAAGCGTTTACCGGCGGCAGGTCAAAAGTCTGAGGAAACACATTTTAAAACCCATGAACCAGGATATTAGCTATACTTTAAATGATTTAATATTTTCAAATATCACAGGAGGTTCATTCCATTGGTTGCCTGTTTTTGGAAAATGTTTTTCGACTGGGTTCGTAATCCCGAGAACCGGAGAATATCAGCCATATCATTAACAGCGCCGCCTCTTAAAGGCCCTGATTTATCAAGGGTTCGAGTTCGAATAGAATGGCCAGACAAAGACGGCTCCTGCAACGGTTGCATTAAATGCTGCATCATCAGGGCCTGTCCATTGGTGGACTTGGAACATAAGCATTGCATGAGTTACGGCTCATTTTACTGGCGCTATTTCAACTAAGGAAGATATCCTGAGACCGAAATGCAGATCCGATATTACAACTGTCCGAAGTGGGAGGTTTATTAAAAGCAGGGGAGTTCCAGTGTTTGATTTTTTAGCGGCAATAGCTTATAAGCTAAAGCTCTGAACAATAACATAGCAGAGGGTTTAAAAATTGTTTAATTGAAAAAAAACAAGAGGAGGGACAAATCTTGAAACGAGTTATTATTGCAGTAATAGTAATGGTTGCCTTTACATGTACCGTTTATGCGGCCGATGCCAAAAAACAGACAAAAGCAGCAGGGAAAAACCCGGTTGTTCTGATTAAGACCAGCATGGGAGATATAAAACTGGAACTGTTCGAAAAAGAGGCGCCGATAAGCGTTAAAAATTTCCTGGCTTATGTAAATTCAGGTTTTTACGCAGGCACCATTTTCCACCGCGTGATCCCGAACTTCATGATACAGGGTGGCGGGTTCACAACGGATTTTAAGGAAAAGCCCACCAATACCCCCATAAAGAACGAGGCCGGCAACGGACTCAAGAACGAGCGCGGCACACTGGCCATGGCGCGCACATTTATCATTGACTCGGCTTCGGCACAGTTTTTTATCAATTTGAAAAATAATGATTTCCTGAATCACAGCGACAATTCCATGCAGGGTTTCGGTTATGCCGTATTCGGAAAGGTTATTGAAGGCATGGACGTAGTGGACAAGATCGCAGCGGTTCCTACCGGCATGCACGGTGATTTATCCGATGTTCCGAAAAAAGAGGTCCTTATAAATTCTATGAAGGTGCTCAAGTAGTATAAATATGAATCACCACATGTAACTGTATAATCTCTGCCTGTGGTGAAACATGTTTTATCTTGCAATTGACTGTAATTTGATGCTATTCGCCCGCTATGAAAAATTTATCAAAATATTATATGCAGAAACGCTCTGAAAACTGGGTTAATTCCGGAAACACGCCGCCCTGATATTATAAAACCATTCATTTATCAGGAGATTAATTCCTTTATAAAACCTTTTAGGATTTTTGAAGGTTTATCAGATTGATGCTTCTCATAAAAGAAAGCCTGCTAACCTAGACAGCAGGAAAGGCAGAATATTATGACTAACATGAATAACGAAATCAGCAGGCGCAGGACACTGGCTATTGT
>CAYMTB010000533.1:0-1750 GCA_964393225.1 uncultured Syntrophorhabdaceae bacterium | reverse complement strand
ACCATTACCTAGATGGAACTGTTCAAGCTGAACTGACTTGTAGCGCACGTACAAAATAAACTACAATGCCATTGACTTCAAGGTGCATTATTTTCAGAATATCCCTTTGACAAAGGGGGATTCAGTGGCCCTTATTAAGGAACATTTTCATGCTTCGTTATGCCCGCTTCGGGCCTGGGGGAGTGCAAAAGGAGAACCAGTATGCCTGCGATCAAACAAATTCCCGAAACGGTACTGTACGGCCTGATGAAAATCAAGAACGCCATCTTCCTGCTTTTCTTCATCTTTATTTTGTTGCCCCAGTTCATGTGTACTACAGCCGGCGCGGAGAATGGAAATGTCGTCCTCCGATATGAGTCTGACTATGAGGGCAGGCAGTTTCAACGGGCCGTAGTTTTCGAGGCCGACAAAATCATCTACAATGCCAATGCGAACTACGCTCAAAAAGAGAAGAAAGAAGCCTTCATCGGCCTGCAGGAGAAAGCCATGACCGATGTTGACCGCAAGAAGAAGCTCTTCGCCGAGCAAATGAAAGCGCGCCTGCGCCCGCTGCGCTTCAAGGAAAAGGATTACAATGTCTATCTCGGCCCCGGCAACGTCAAGGGATCATACCTTGAAGCCCCCGTAACCGAGCTCATCGACTATTACGATAATCAGAAGGATTACAATAAGATAGAAGGGCTCCACGTTATCATGCTGAAGAAGGGCGATCGGTATTTCCTGAAGCTGACCGAGTATCTGGACGGCAAAATTCTCAAAGTGCGAGAGGAAGTTCCTCTGGAGGAATTATGTGACCGCACTGCTGACTCCGGTCTCTTTTTATGCCTTTTTGAAGGGCATGGGTGGGTTTTTCTGGAACCATGAGCGGAGGAAACTTCACGAGGTCATCCATGACAAACCACATCTGGCATAAAGATCAAATCCTTCATGTTCGATGGGAAGAAATGACTACTTATGAGTTTGGAAATACCTATACCTCTGAAAAGGAAATAAGTTTGCAAATCTGGAGGGATAAATCCGGCGGTAGAGGCTTCTCCTTTTATCTGGCATACCCTGATGCCGGAATGCAATGGGTTGGACTTGGTGATGGGATCTATAGCAAACCGGGGGAAGAGAGCGGTATTTTCAAAAATATTTACCTGAAAGACGATGACCCGGCCTTGACGATCGCCAAAAATTTTCTGAAGGCATATGTAATTGCCTTTCGAATAATATGCTACAATCATGTTTTTACGCAGTCCAAATCACTTTATGCATCCTTTATAGATCAACAGGTAGATAATCTCATGTTATCAGGAATGCCTCCTAAAGATGAAGACTCGATTTATTTTTCCTATTACAGAAGAAGATCCGCCTTACCTGGCCCGAAAGGGGGAGCCGAGCCGGGTTCTTGTGATCAAATGTTTACAGAGATAGACCGCTACCGTGAAACAAAGAGCATCTCCTTTATTCTTAAAATGTATATTAAAAAAACTCGATTGACGAATCCCAAATTTTCAGACGCTTCTGATGAAATCGTTATTGAGTATCTTGACGATACGTAAGGCAATTGACATTCTCCCCATCCTTCAGGGCGCGGAGAATGTCACTTATAATCTTACCTCACCTGTCGAGACAGGATTGGCAAGGGGAATAATAGCCGTTAAAAAAACCCGGATAACGCAAAAAAGACGCTGGCCGTCTATAGTATTGAAGAGGAAAGGAAAGTATGACACGATGTCAAAGGGGGATGCTCGGCGCGCTGATGGCG
>CAYMTB010000532.1:0-1753 GCA_964393225.1 uncultured Syntrophorhabdaceae bacterium | reverse complement strand
ATGTAGAGACGATAATGCCGAACAGCCTTATCAATCCAAAACCTGTAACCGCAGTTATAAGGGAATTTTTCGGGTCTGGCCAGCTATCTCAGTTCATGGACCAGACAAATCCGCTTTCAGCAATTACTCACAAAAGAAGACTTTCGGCCCTTGGTCCAGGCGGATTGACCAGAGAACGGGCAGTATTTGAAGTACGTGATGTTCACCCGTCGCATTATGGCCGCATATGTCCGATAGAAACTCCGGAAGGACCGAATATCGGACTTATCGTTTCCTTGTCAACATATGCAAGGGTGAATGAATTCGGATTTATAGAAACGCCATACTATACCGTTAAAGACGGGGTTGTTACTAAAGAAATGCATTATATAAGTGCTATGGAGGAAGACGAGCAGGTCGTTGTCCAGGCAACTGAACCCATTGATAAAAAGGGAAAAATAATTGCTGATATGATAAGGGTTCGATTGAAAAATGGGGAATACGGCATTGTCCCGAGAGAACAGGTTACTCTCATGGATGTCGCTACCAACCAGTTGTTCAGTGTTTCGGCAAACCTGATTCCGTTCCTTGAACATGATGACGCAAACCGTGCCCTGATGGGGTCTAACATGCAGCGACAGTCAGTGCCTCTTCTCTTTCCCAAACCCCCGATGATAGGAACAGGTATGGAGCACCTGATTGCACGTGACTCTGGTGTCTGTGTGGTTGCAAAAAGGGATGGGATAGTAAGGGATGTTGATAGCCAGCGTATAGTAATAATGGCTGATAAAATATCTGAAAAACAGGATGACTCAGGAATAGACATTTATAAACTTACTAAATTTAAAAGGGCAAACCAGAATACATCCTTTAACCAGAGTCCTATTGTAAAGAAAGGACAGCATGTTAAAAAAGGCGAGATTGTTGCAGATGGCCCGGCGACAAATATGGGGGAACTTGCCCTTGGTAGAAATCTTATAGTCGCATTCATGTCATGGGGTGGATACAACTATGAAGATGCCATTCTTATCAGCGAGCGTGTTGTTAAGGAAGACTTTTATACTTCGGTTCATATAGAGGAATTTGAAGTTATGGCAAGGGATGTCAAGCTTGGCATCGAAGAGATAACCCGCGATATACCTAATGCCGGAGAAGAGGCGCTTAAAAGCCTCGATGAATCAGGTATTGTCTATGTTGGCGCCGAGGTGAAACCCGGTGATATACTAGTGGGTAAAGTTACACCAAAGGGTGAAACACAGCTCACCCCAGAAGAAAAACTGCTTCGGGCAATATTCGGTGAAAAGGCAAGCGAGGTCAAAGACTCATCTCTTAGGGTACCCCCTGGAATCGAAGGTACGGTTATCGATGCAAGGGTGTTTAACAGGCGAGGACAGGAACGTGATGAGCGTACGATGCAGATAGAGCGGAAAGAAGTCAATGGACTCAACAAAGACCGTGAAGATGAAATCAAGATAGTAACGTCTGCGGCAAGGGCTAGAATTGAAATGCTTCTCATCGGCAAGGATCTGTCATCACCCCTTTATTCACATCTTGGGGACAAGATTATTGCAAAGAGCAAGGAAAAAATATCAATAGAGATGCTTGCCGGTCTCTCAATGGATGATTTTAAAGACATTAGAATTAAAGACAGTGAAGAAGCTGAACATGAAATTGAGCGTATTATAAACCGTCTTGATCATCAGAAACGGCTTATCGAGAAGGTATATGATTCGAAGATTGAGAAAATGACAGCAGGAGATGATCTGCCCCCAGG
>CAYMTB010000531.1:0-1753 GCA_964393225.1 uncultured Syntrophorhabdaceae bacterium | reverse complement strand
AAAAAGCCGTTCGGATAAAATCGGAATCAGTGTTCGAATAGATCGGAATAGACACATATATCTTCAACAATCCAGAATCATTTAGGTTACAATATACTAAACAGCTTCAGTTTTTTTTGGCCAGCACAAAACACATAGTATACTCAAGATTATACTAATCGAAAGTAGACAAAAGTAAGCCATAACTCAAATTCTTAAAGTTGCTATGGCTTTTCATTTTTTACTTTCGGGTGACACATCCTCTATTGTCTCCAGGTATCCAAACTTCCTCTTTTCGATTTCTTCCATGTCAAATCTTTTATCAGGCTTTATCGGGGTCAGATGTTCCTTCCTCTTATGTCCCGTAATATCCTTAATCACAAACGATTGAAAATACCTATTCTGGTATAACGTATCCATTATGAGTCCCGATTCTTTCAGCCTGTTGACAACAAGCCTTGTTGCGGTTTCTTGCTCTGATTCATAGACGAACGTGAGGTCGATTGCCATCTTATCGTTGCAGAGGTTTCTGGCGAGTTCATAAAGATACGTGTGTCGAGCATAGATGACCCCCTTGAAAGAGAACACCTTATGTTTAACTTGATCTTTCGCTATGTTTATATCAGGCAACATTCTTTCAATAAACTCATCGATACTAAACCATTCTTTGAACGGTATGATGTCATAACCGCTCGTGAACCTCACAAGTTCCATCTCCCGTGCCCGTCTGTCTGCCTCCTTCAAAAGGCTGGTGAACTGGTCCTTGCTCGATGCATGATGTTCCTTTACCACAGCGATGGCATCTTTTTTCCAGTGGACATCAACGACTCCGAACAGTACCGCCAGTTTGTCCGCAGATATTGTCGGATGCTCCGATGTGTTATAATTCCCGCTCTCCACGTATTCCGGTATCTTGCCTATATCATGGGCGAGTCCTGTTATGAGCGCCTTTGGTACAGACAATTCGTAATCGGCGTTTCTTTCCTTCATGATACTTATAAGATTTCTGGTAACGCTGTATGTATGTTCCTCCAATGATACATTGGCGAGACTGTCCTTCACCGATCTCAAGTCTTTTGACTCATTATCATTTGTTTGTCCCGCAAAAACCGATGGCGCCGAACCGTACTGCCTGATAATATCGAGCAATGCCTGTATGACCGGCATTACACCCTGTGCCTCAATAATTTTTAAATATGGATAATAGCAGTCGTCCATAAAGGATCTCAGTGATTTAGAAACGGTGTCACTGGTTGTTTCCGTTGTATCAGCTGTCATAACTGCTGTAGTCGCAGTTGTTTCGTCAGGAACCAACGCCGTCTTTTTTGAGCCGGTCTCTTTCTTGTCGCATGTAGAAGTATTCCCGGAAACAAACAGGTCGGCTACCTCTTTGCTCTTAATAGGAAAGCTCCTGTGTTCCTCGTTATGCTTAAGCCAAATATCAGCCGCAAGTTGTTCGAGAGGAACCGATATCCGCCGATGATCCGCTGATTTTTTAGAACTGAAAAAGATAATCCATGCGGCATACCCGAAAAGGGTAGCGGCGACAACTGCAAGTATGGTTAATGTCATTCCCACTCCTGTATAAAAGCTCTGAATCTTTCGGATCGTCTCAAACCGATGTACCAGAGGGACGCTATCACCGATACGCTTGCTATGCTCGAAAACAGCGCGAACAAAGCAGAAGGAATCAGAACACTCCGCATCTTCATAAGCCAATCATAGGGCCACACCCATTCTTTTTTCAGCGTTTCGTTCAATGTGGACACCATGT
>CAYMTB010000530.1:0-1764 GCA_964393225.1 uncultured Syntrophorhabdaceae bacterium | reverse complement strand
TTCCTTCAGGCATTTTTTTATTCATTCTTACGGTTTTTCCTTACGTTGGGATGAATTGAGACCGCTTGTTGACGGGATACAGAGTAAACTGGATTTGTTCAGGAATTCAGTAAAGGGATATATTGACAGCCTTTCGTATCCATGCAGGAGGCAACTCCATGTTTATTCAATTATTTCAAAGACTGTGGAGGTCTTTGCAAGGCTTTCGGCTGTCTTGGTCATGTTTTATTTTTGTATTCTCAAATACAGATCTTCGACCTTATTCCTGGCCCATGGTGTTCTCCTCAGAAACTGCAGACTTGACTTGATGCTTGGATCATTATTGAAACACCGTATATTGATGATTCTGCCAAGCTTACTCCACCCATAATATTCCACAAGCTCTGTAAGAATATTTTCCAAAGTGATGCCGTGAAGTGGATCGTTGTGATGTTGGTTGTTGTGATGTTGGTTGTTTATAGGGTCTGACATCGTATATTTAAAGACCTATGTGGGAAAAAGGAGTAATCACCCGCACATTAAGTATCCGGCAAAGATTAAGGTGAGATAGTCCAATATAGTCACGAAGATATCTCAGTCCTTCAAACATAGCAATCTTAATGAAGCTCATTAAAAAAGGTACATGGTAATAGCCTTAGACCTTCTCTATCATTTCAGCGGCTCTCTCCTTTATCTCATCGTAGCAATCCTCTATTTTCTCTTCCGCTTCCTCTGCCATCCTCTTCAATTGTCGCCTTGTCCTTTCACCTGACTGTGGGGCTAACAGGAGAGCGATACCCCCTCCTATCACGGCACCAGCCAAGAAAGTCAGTGCGCAGCACATACCCGAACAACATTTTTCATTTTCCATTGTCATCTCCTTTGCAATATGAAATTTCTTTTTTAGTATAAGCATAGCCTATGGGAAATTCAATCTTTTCAAAGACCCATCGATTTTGAATATGAAATGATACCTGCCATTCTGTGTTCGTAGTGAACATGATACAGGGGATTATGCCCAACAAAAGAGACGATGTAGAAGGAGAAAGAAGAGGTACTTTTTGGCAACATCCTATAAATATATGGGGATCAGGCGATGGAATCCGCTTTGATGATGGGATGAAAGGAGGTGATGGTTTCTTCCTCAACCTGACCTCATGCCTCGACATAGCAGGTTACAAGTGGTTATTGGTAAAATCACAACAGATTTAAGATACACTTCATTTGGTAGATACCGACGCACTTGGGTGTTGGAAAGCAATGGAAATAAAGCAAAATAACTTACCATTTCAATAACGGCGGGGGTATAATGCAACTGTATAATTTATATGGTTTTTTTCGGGAGGTTTTTAATGTATAAGAATGTTGTCCTTTCAGTCGTGATTTTTATTTTCCTCGTATCTTTTGCCGCCACAAGCGAGAAGGAATCAAAAGACCCTGTCACCGGTATAGAATTAGTATTCGTCAAAGGCGGCTGCTATGACATGGGCAATACCTTCGGTGACGGCGATGCAAACGAAAAACCGGTCCACGAGGTCTGTGTCAGCGATTTTTCCATAGGTAAGTATGAAGTGACCCAGGGACAGTGGAAGGCTATCATGGGGAATAACCCTTCGAATTTTTTATCATGCGGTGCTGCCTGCCCTGCAGAAGGGGTTTCCTGGGATGACATTCAGGGCTTCATCCAAAAGCTGAACAGCAGAACCGGCAAGTCCTACCGCCTCCCCACCGAGGCAGAATGGGAATACGCAGCCCGCGGCGGCGGCAAGAAAGATAAATACGCAG
>CAYMTB010000529.1:0-1765 GCA_964393225.1 uncultured Syntrophorhabdaceae bacterium | reverse complement strand
CTCAACCTTTGTAACAGCTGAAAATATTAATGGAATCCTTTCTGACAAGGGTTTTTCCGGAGATATAGGCATTTTGAGCATTGATATTGATGGAAATGATTACTGGGTATGGAAAGCAATAACCGTAGCTCAGCCGCGAATTGTTGTAGTGGAATATAACAGTATATACGGAGCAGACAGAGCCGTTGTAGTCCCTTACGATCCCACTTTCTTTCGCAGGACAGCTCACTATAGTTGGTTGTATTCGAGCGCTTCTCTTGCTGCACTCGTTCATCTTGGCGCGGAGAAGGGTTATTCTTTTGTCGGCTCAAACAGTGCGGGCAATAATGCCTTTTTTGTCAGAAAAGATGTAATGGGTGGACTCAAACCGCTTACAGCAAAAGAAGGGTATGTCGAAAGCACGTTCCGTGAATCACGCGATTCTGATGGAAACATGACATTTCTTAACGGTGTTGCCAGACTTCAGGTTATACGGGATATGCCTTTAATTGATGTAGTGACCGGCAACACTATCAGAGTAAATGAGCTGATCACTGGTTCACGGAATCCATCAAGAGATTATCACCAAACTGCTTCGGCAGGTGGGGATCGAAGCGGAAAGCGCCGTAAATGACCTGGAAGCCGTGGAGAAGGTCCGTACCCATCATCATGATATTGTATTAATGGACATCCAGATGCCGGAGATGGACGGTATTATAACTACCAGGGAGATACGCGCACTGAACAGGGAAGGCGTTGACCGTCTGCCCATCCTCGCCATGACGGCCCACGCCTTAACCGGCGACAGAGAGAAGAGCCTGGAGGCCGGGATGAACGACCATCTCACCAAACCGGTCGATCCCGAAAAGTTGACCACTGCGCTGCTGCGATGGCTTCCCGCAGATAAATGCGTTACAGTCATTGATGTACCGGAGATGAATACAAAACCGGACTTCATGTCCATCCCGTCAACTCCGGCCCTGGACATGGAAGCGGGATTGAACCGTCTGGGAGGCAACCGGGAACTTTATCTGAAGCTTCTGCGCGACTTCGTTGCCGGGTATGAGGAAACGCCCGAACAACTATTGCAGGAACTGCGGACGGACCGGCGGGAAGAGGCAATTCACCTCGTCCACGCCATCAAAGGGGTTGCCGGGAATCTTGGCGGAAAAGAGCTGGCTGCCGCTGCCGCGGAGTTGGAAAAAGCCCTCCGGGCGGCGGGGGATGGCGTTCCTTTTGCGCTGGGAGAACCCCTGCGCTTATTTATTGATCGTAACGAAGAGCTGATCATGGCCATCGGCGCTGTCCTTGCCCGGCAGCCGTCAGTCTCACCGGTCAAACCGGAAGGTCCTCCTGGTGATGCAGCGGAACTTCGTCCGTTACTGAAGCAGCTAAAAATGGCCCTGGAGAGTGAAGAACCCCGGCCATGCAAGAAAATCATGGTGACATTGCTGCAAAGACGGTGGTCAGAAGACCATGAGGCTGTGCTTATGGAACTGAACCGTCTGGTTCAGAGCTATCGTCTCGCGGACGCCCTCGCGCTCCTCGATAAAGAATTTAAAGATATTATGGGAAAAGCGAAAACAGGTGCACCACAATGACCAGCAGGGGTAATGACGAGGGAGATATAATGACAAAGAAAACTCGATTCGGTTCGGAAGGCGCCGCTTCAAAAGGCTCGGGGCGGACCCTGCGCAAACGGGCCGAAGAGATAGTCCGGGAAAGGATAGCCCGGTCGCCGGAAAACCTGGAGGCCCGGTCGCCGGACGAAGTGCGGCAGATGCTC
>CAYMTB010000528.1:0-1779 GCA_964393225.1 uncultured Syntrophorhabdaceae bacterium | reverse complement strand
CAAATAGATGAATGCCGACAGAGGTATTTATTATTAGTAATGGCGGTAGCCTATCTAAAAATAGAGTACAACAGCTGACAAGAATGGATCAATAATTTGGGGGAAGAGTTGAGCGAGGGTCATAACCAGTGCTGCATCGAAGAGACTGACCGTCTTTTTACCATCGAAGAAGTTGCTCAATTACTCTCCTTCACCCCAAAAAGCATATATCAACTCGTGCATCGCAGGGTTATCCCTTTCACGAAGATCTCCGGTGCGTTGAGGTTTAGGAAGTCCGATATTGATAAATGGATAGAAGACAATACCTATGCACCACAACCAAAAGAAAAGAAAAAAGATTTTGTAAGAGTAGCTCGACTACACCGGCGACAGATCTCAAAAAACCTTACCGACATAGATAGGGCCGTCGAGCATTCCCGCAGAAAATACATGGAGAGTTAAACGATGATCTGTTATAATTCTACTAACCATGCTATTTTCGAGCTTTATAAGGTCCGCCATAAGAAAGGAGGAAAATGTTAATATGGGAGGGCTTTATAGAAAACAGGGAACTAAAAATTGGTGGATGTTTTTCACGTACAATAAAGTTAATTACGATAAATCGACAGGCACAAAAGACAAAAAACTTGCAGAACTGATCGTTGCTGACATGGAACTCAAAATTCTAAAACACGAGAAACTCGGTATCGAACCTGAGATGCAATATACCTTTGATGAAATGGTGACGAAATTCATGGATGAATATGCATGCCAGCAAGAGAAAAGTACGAAAAGACGCTACGAGCAGTCACTCAAACACCTTCGACCCTTTTTCGGAGGCAGGCAACTTTCGGAGATAGATGCGAAGCTGATTGATCAGTATATGCAGAAAAGACTTAAGGAACTCTCTTGTCGTAAAACCCTTACAAAGCCTGCAACGGTGAACAGGGAATTTTCATTACTGGCAAGGGCCTTCAGGTTGGCAGTGTCGCAGAAATGGCAAATGGCAAAAGTCAATCCCTGTTCAACTGCATACAACGGCGAGTCGTTGAAACTCATCGAGAACAATATGAGAGAACGGTATCTCGTCAATGACGAAGAAGGAAGGCTCCTGAAGGCATTAGAAGGCTATCTCAAAGGGCAACTGTGGGAGATCGCGGTGGTGGCGTTGTACATGGGGATGAGGGAAGGAGAAATCCTGAAGCTTAAAGGTGGTCACGTCGATCTGCAGAATAGGAAGCTCACCATCATAAAAGAGAACTCCAAGAACAAAACCCCCAGGACAATACCGATTATGTCGGAAACCGTATTGGACATTCTGAGTAATAGGCTGACCAAGAAGGTTGTCAACATCACCAACCCTCGGGATAATCTTGTGTTCACTACAAGCAGCGGTAGGCAGATAGCAGCGCGGAATGTGCAGAGAGATTTCAAGAAGGCCTGTCGGAAAGCCGGGATTGAGGGCTTTGTTTTCCATGACCTGCGCCACACGTTCGGGACTTGGCTCGCGCAGAACGGTGTGGATATTTACACCATAGCCCGTTACATGGGTCACGAAGATTTAGAATCAACGAAACGTTACACGCACCATGACAGTGAAAGCTTGCGAGCGAACGTCGGTACAGTAGAAAAAATGACAGGCAAATTGTGGGCAGGCAGAACCATGATGTATAAATGTTACTACAGTTTTGCTACAGTTTTGGTGTATACTCTTAGAAACCCTTGCGCCCGTAGCTCAGTTGGATAGAGCGTTGGCCTCCGGAGCCAAAGGCCGTGCGTTCAAATCGCACCGGGCGCACT
>CAYMTB010000527.1:0-1784 GCA_964393225.1 uncultured Syntrophorhabdaceae bacterium | reverse complement strand
CAATATTATTGACTTCATATGATTTTCGGTATATCATAAGTACACATAAAACAGCGGGGTGGAGCAGTTTGGTAGCTCGTCGGGCTCATAACCCGAAGGTCACTGGTTCAAATCCGGTCCCCGCAACCAATGAGATATCAGGTACTTGGCACAATGCTGAGTACCTTTTTTTGTGCCTCAAAACCGTCTGGTTGCGCGGGGGTTGCAGCCGGTTGCATGTCGTCCAGCCTGTCAACCGCTTGAATGTTTGATCCTGGGACTAAGTGCCCATAGGTATCAACGGTGACCTGGATTGAACTGTGTCCCATTTGATCACGCACGTAAGCCAACGACTCTCCTTGTGAAATGAGAAGTGATGCGAATGTATGGCGCAGGTCATGAAAACGAATTCTCCTCAGACCGATTTTCTCAAGACATTTGTAAAAATATCTTTTCCTGATGTTGTTTATGTCAGAATAGCCTCCGTCATTGTTGTAAAAAAGCCATTTAGGAGCATCTTTCAGGCCTTCTTTCAACATTTTCTTTTTTGTTTCGAGCATATGTTCCTTGAGCGCCTCTGCCAGTTGCCTCGACATATCTACCCGCCTGGATTTATCATTTTTTGGCGGTGTTTCCTTTCCCCTTACAATACCCCTTTTAACCTCGATAAAACGTCCGTTGAAGTCGATGTCGCCAGGTTGGAGACCAATAAGTTCTCCCGCTCTCATTCCCGTTCTCACAGCACATATGAAAAAAGGGTAATGCTCCGGAAAATGCCTCTTAACACCGGCAAGGAATATTCTGACCTCTTCCCTCGTAAAGAAATTAACACCTTCGCTCCGTTTTATCTTTTGCAAAAATTTCTTGACCTTTTTGCCGAGCTGGATTGAAAAGTTTACATCAATAACCTCATCTTCAACTGCACCGGAGAGGATGCTGCTCAGACACAAACGGATATTCCTCACTGTACCGCGAGAAAGATTTTCACTCAATTTAGAAGCAATGAGCATCTTTATATCTCTCCGCCGAATCTGGTCGAGCTGAATATCCTGAAAAAAGGGTACCAAATGTTTGTTAATAATAGCTGTATATCCACCATGTGTCGAGTCTTTGCAAAAGGCTTTTGCATAACTTTCTAACCACTCTATTGCATAAACCTTAAAGAGCGGGATTTTTTGGGGCTCTTTAACTGGAAATAACTCACCCTTTTTAAGTTCTTCCCGAATTTTAGAAGCAACAGCATCGGCCGCTTTCTTATCACCAACAAGTTTCGCTTTCCTTTTCCCCTGGTGATTAATAAAAACCCACCACGGCTTTCCTTTTTCAGGTTGCTTCTGGCGCACAGTCACACCCATTTTAAACCTCCTTCCGACTGTGCAAAATACAACCTATACGCAGTATAGATTTTGCCACAAGGAGAGGTGAAAGTCTATCCATTAATTAGATCCTTTTAGTTCATTTAGGAGATCGTCGGTGATGCGGTCAATCTTGCTCGAGTCAGTTCGGTATCTCTTTATCCACGCATCAAATTCTGATTGTTTCACGAGAATCTTTCGTCTGATGCAATAGGAGGGGATGGGGTCTCCGTAGTAGATGAGATATTCCCGGAGGGTCCGCACTGATAAAGATGAATATTCAGAAAGACTCTTGAGGTCGAGATATCGGTCATTATCATAATTTTCTATCCTGCCATAACTCTTCGGCAACCCTGCCCTCCTTGTTGTAGGCTATCGACAAAACCCTCCATCACGATAGGCTACCGCCATTACTAATAATAAATACCTCTGTCGGCATTCATCTATTTG
>CAYMTB010000526.1:0-1798 GCA_964393225.1 uncultured Syntrophorhabdaceae bacterium | reverse complement strand
CTTTTTCAGGATTACAAACGGCGTCGCGGGGTGATCGACTTTGCCGACCAGGAGGCAGAAGTACTCCGATTGCTTGACCAGGAGGATGTGAAACAGCGTTTTCGTAGGCAGTATAAGGTGTTGATGGTGGATGAGTTTCAGGATACCAGTCCCATTCAGCTTGCACTCTTCCTGAAGATAGCCGGCCTCGTTGAACATGCGGTGTGGGTCGGTGATCCGAAGCAGGCCATTTATGGATTCCGGGGAACAGATAGCACTTTGATCAATGCAGTCGTCAAACGTTTGGGAACCCCGGGCGAAAAGGATTTTCTCACCGAATCGAGGCGGTCGCGACCCGACCTGGTTAATTTCGTGAATGATGTTTTTTATGAGGCATTCAAGAACAAACCTGAATATCCCAGAAAGGAGCAGATCGTACTGAAACCAGTGCGAAAAGATCTTGAGGATGCCGGCCTTGGTACCGCATTGCAGGTATGGGGTTTCTCAGTGGATGGCACTTCAGGAAAACTTACAGTACCTGTTTTTAATGATCTGCTTGCAGGAAGTGTAGCTGCTTTTATCCATGAAGATCCCATGATTGAGGATCCCATGTCGAAGGAGATCAGGAGCGTTAGGCCTGGCGATATTGCTATTTTGTGTTTCTCAAATGATGCCTGCCTGAATATGGCCAATAACCTTCGTGCATATGGCATTGATGCAACGGTTGCAGACTCCGGACTTCAACGCAGGGCAGAAACCAGGCTCGTTATGGCTTGCCTGAAATATCTCCACAATCCATTCGATTCATTGGCAAGAGCAGAAATTGCCTACCTCACCGATCCCTGTCACGACATCGGGGCCCTGATTGATGGGCGCCTCGAGTATCTTGAGCAAAAGCAGCTTGCCGATTCCGGAGATGGAGCAGGCTCCTGGCTTGCTGACAATACCTTCATCCTTCATCTCAATGAGATCAGGGAGAAGTCTGCAGCGCTTCCATTGGCATTGCTGGTACGCTTGATATATGCCGAAATGGACATGCTTCAACTGGTGGCTGTATGGGGAGATCAGCACCAGCGCTGGAGTAACCTGCAGGAAATACTGAATTACACAGATCTTTACTCAGAATCATCAAACTCAACCGGGGCATCCGGTTCTATTCCCTCTTTCATCGCCTGGTTCAATGGCCTGGCCGAAACCGGGGAAGATTCTAAGGCTTTAGTCGTGAATGAATACGCAGTAAACGTCCTTACTTACCATCGTGCCAAGGGGCTTGAATGGCCTATGGTTGTGATGCAACAGTTAAATCGTGACCGGGATGCTGATGTGTTCGGGATGCATGTAACCGGGGTGGAAGTCATGGAACTGGATGCACCGCTGGCAGGACGTAGCATAAGATACTGGCCATGGCCTTATTCTTTCACGCCATTTGGAAAACCCTCAGGCTACCCTGAATTTACTTCGCTTTTTACATCTCTTCCTGAACAAACGATAGCAGATAGCCAAAGTTTTGAAGAGTCCCTTCGCTTGCTATATGTAGGTATGACCCGGGCCAGAGATTACCTTATCATACCCTGTAAAGAATACAATAAAATGGCTTGGCTTGAAAAAGCCATTCCTGGAGGACTCTCAGCGATCTGCGGCAACGAGCCGGAGCAAATGGATGTAATTATTAAAACCCGGCACAAACATTACCCATCGAAATTCCGCTTCCGTCGTTTCATGCAGGCAGACCTCTTGACAGGAATGGTCGCTGATGCTGTCTCCCCTATCATCTATACACCACAAAAGGGAACATCTCCTGTTCAGGACTATTTTATTA
>CAYMTB010000525.1:0-1799 GCA_964393225.1 uncultured Syntrophorhabdaceae bacterium | reverse complement strand
ACGCTTTTGCCGCATCAGCCGCAGCCTGGTTTCTTATTACCCTGTAACGGTTGAAAGCCTTAAACCCTTCCCACGCTAATGTGAGCGCTGCTATAACCAAGAAGAGTCCCACAAGACCCATGAGTGTGTTGCCAACGAGATCCTGCCCCTTTACTGCGCCTGAAAGAACCTTCTGGAACAGGTTGTATGTCGTAAAGAGCAGTGCCGCGATTGTGGTGACAAACATGAAGATCATGGGCCAGAATGTCCATGCCGCAGATTTCCCTTCTGACATCAGCCATGCAGTCATGAGCATTAAAGCGAGAGATGCCATCAACTGGTTCGCCCCTCCGAAAAGCACCCAGAGATACTGCCACCATCCGGTCAGAACGAGTACCATGCCGAGAATGCAGGCTATGAATGTCCCCACATGGGCATTTCTGAATACGGGGCTTATATCGCTTAAGAGTTCCGATGTGGCAACCCTCATGAACCTGATGACAAGCTGCATAATCGTAATGGCGAGAACAACCATCATGACGCTGCCGTAGGAGCGGCCCAGATTGGCAGGAAGCCCGAGGGCCCCCAGGAATTTCGCAACCCCTCCTGCAAAGATGCCGCCCGGACCCTTCACGATGGCGGCTCCATATTCGGCAGGTGAAGCATAGATTGTGCCGGCAATAATTAAGGCGAACAAGGCAAGCATCATCTCCACAAACATGACCCCGGCGCCGACAGGCCGCACATCCATCTCATTCTCCAGCTGCCTCGCTGTTCCAGAGCTTGATACGATGCTGTGCCAGCCGGAAATAGCACCGCATGCGATTGTGACAAACATAATCGGCCAGATAGGACCGATCTTGATAGAAAAACTTGTGTAAGCAGGAAGCGTGAAATTAGGATGAATGATAAAAACTCCGATAATCCCGAAAAAAAGCCCAAGGAAAACAATATATGAGGCAACATAATTAACAGGAAGTGCAAAACGCCAGATAGGTAAAACCGCTGCAAAATAGCAGAAGACGAATGCTGCAATCGTCCATAAGACCCTGCTGTTGGAAAGATCTGTACCGAGAACCTTATCGGAAGGAGCAACAGTTCCGAGCCATATACCGATGAGTGAAATAACTACCGTAACAACAGTCGTAAGAATGATATCCTTTCTCCAACGGTAAATCATCTGACCCGCAATGACACCGCCGATGGTGAGAAACAGCCATGCCATAGGGGCTGCCTTTAATGCAATGGCCGTACTGACAACAACGTTGCCAAAGGCCCCTGCAATGAGAAGCAGATAGAAATAAATAAAGGAAAGGAGAATGATCCTCGCCCTTGGCGATATCAACTTATGACTCAAACCACCGAAAGATGCGCCATCGTTGCGCATGGCAACCACGGCGCTTGAATAATCCTGGACCCAGCCTATGAACAAGGCACCGCCGAGTATCCATACGAGTGCAGGGAGCCATCCCCACTGGATCGCGATGATCGGTCCTATGATCGGGGCGGCGCCGGCAATTGATTTAAATTGATAACCGAAAAGGATGTTTTTGCTCGTAGGCATGAATTCTACCCCGTCCATGTACATCTTTGCCGGGGTAGCCCTTTTAGGGTCAGATTTGATGATTTTTGTATCTATATATTTTGCGTAGTAACGGTACCCTATGAAAAAAACAATAAAACCTAAAATCAATACAACTATTGCATTCATGTTTTACCCCCTTTTCTTTCAGGATTTTAAAAAAATGTACAAACCTCGCTTTTAACCCCCTTACCACTGTATACATTCAGTATTTTATATTTCTATATTTTATGTAATT
>CAYMTB010000524.1:0-1810 GCA_964393225.1 uncultured Syntrophorhabdaceae bacterium | reverse complement strand
ATACTCCTGTGAGAGCCTGTGAATGGCGAGTGTGTGAATGGAAATGTGATTAGGAACATTGTCAACACCCAGGATGGTTCCAGCATGTGATCATGTGGGATTATGCAAATAGGGATAAGTTTCAGCTTGTTGTTGATCCTAGCAGCGAAGAAGTAAACAGGATTAGCTGTAATAGTTCCGATCAAATCTGACAGGTGGGTAGTTGAAAAGAGAGTACCCACGAGCTATTCTTTCTGAGGGGAAATAAAACTAAATCAGAAAGGAGAAAGCTAATGGGTACAGAACAGAAACTTATCAGAAGTAAAATGGGATTGCTAGAGTTAGCGGGTTATCTGCAGAACGTTTCAAAGGCATGTCACGTGATGGGTTACAGCCGGGATACCTTTTACAGGGTCAAGAATGCTTATGATGAAGGCGGGGTTGAAGCCCTTTACGAGCAGAACAGAAGGGTTCCCAATCTCAAGAACCGGGTATCTTCGGAAGTTGAAGAAGCAATAGTGGCAATGGTTTATGAGGATCCGTCTTTGGGACAGAAACGAGTGAGCTCAGAGCTGACTCGCCGCGGTCTTTTCATTTCTCCGGCCGGGGTTCGCTGTGTCTGGTTAAGGCATAATCTTGAGACATTCAGAAAGAGGCTTAAGGCTTTGGAAGATCATGTTTCCAAAACAGGAGAAGTTGTCACGGAAACGCAGTTAAAGTCTCTGGAAAGGGCCAAAGAGGAAAAGGTATCCTGGGGTGAGATAGAAACCGAACACGTCGGTTACCTTGGATCCCAGGATACTTTTTATGTCGGGACAATTAAGGGTGTGGGACGCATTTATCAGCAGACTTTCATAGACACATATTCTTCCGTAGCAGAAGCCAAGCTGTATACCTCAAAGCATCCGATAAACTCAGCCGACATCCTCAATGACAGGGTCATTCCTTTCTTCGAAGAAATGGGTGTTCCTTTGTTAAGGGTTCTTACTGACAGGGGGACTGAATTTACAGGCAGGCCTGATACCCATGAATATGAACTATTCCTTGCTATCAATGACATAGATCATACGAAGACAAAGGCTAGACATCCTCAGACTAACGGCATCTGTGAGAGGTTCAATAAAACCATACTTGAAGAATTCTACAGTATCGCTTTCAGGAAAAAGATATATCTCAACATAGAAGAGCTGCAGAAAGACCTGGACGTATGGTTGAAGCGTTATAATACTACCAGGCCTCATCAGGGGAAAAGATGTCAGGGTAGAACGCCTATGGAAACATTCATGGATAATCTGCTCTTGGCAAAAGACAAAATGTTGGATATGAAATTTATCAATCTGGCAGCTTGAATTTAAACTGACAAACATCCCTTCAGAAAGGAGGCCTGTCAGATCAAGTCGGAGCTACTACATTTAATCTTTGGCTTTTTCCATAAGTGATTATTATAACCTTTTTTTATAAGCTTCCTTTGAGACATAAAGCATGTCAAAAGACTCCTCAACTGCTTCCATAATATTAGACGGTTCAAATGGAAGAGGAAAGAAGAAGTCAGCAATCAGTTCAACCCTTTCTATTTGAGAAAAATCTTCTGTCCAGCCAGACAAAGCTATCACAGGTTTCTCATATATCAATTTGATTTGAGTGATCAGTTCCAGGGAATTTTCCATACGCTCCCGGATAGGATAGTCAAAACAATCAATATTGTTCATAATCAGAATAAAAATATCGATCGCTTCCCTGTCGGCTAGTTCTAAGATCTCCTCACTATAAGATGATATGAAAATCTTTAGATTGTATTTGTTTTTATATGCTTCTTTTACAAGATCAGATA
>CAYMTB010000523.1:0-1811 GCA_964393225.1 uncultured Syntrophorhabdaceae bacterium | reverse complement strand
GTACCATTGTGGAAACCATGAGCGGCAAGTCGAATCGTGGACCGCCTGCTGGGACCTGAAGGTCGAGCCTTTCTCGTCCACGACATTCGCAAGAAGCTGGAAGTTCAACCTCCCGACCTTTTGGGTTCATCCGATTTAAGCGTACCTGGGGGTTGAAGAAGTGTGGACATGCTGGTTCCATAAGGGGTTGTGAAACGGCCCTTTACAAGGAGACAACAGCATGTCCACGAGTTTGTTATACCATGGATTTGGCATTCGAGGCTATCAGTATGTGCGCACGGATTACGTCGGGGGTGGGGTAGTGTTCACGATTACCCAGGATGTGAAGACTTGTCGTTGTTCGGCTTGCCAGAGCGAGAACGTCATCTTGAAGGGTGGAAAGACGCGCAAGTTTCGCAGTCTGCCTATTGGGGGGAAGGAGGTGACAATCGTATTTCGTGTTCCCCGGGTCAAGTGCAACGACTGCGGAGCCATTCGACAGGTGGCGATTGGCTTTGCCGATCCCCGTCGTAGCTACACGCGGGCCTTTGCCGAGTATGTGCTGGATCTGTCGCGGCTGATGACCATCAAGGACGTGGCCCTGCACTTGAAGATCAGTTGGGACGTGGTCAAGGAGATCGTCAAAGAGAACTTGTCGCGGCGGTTCTCCAAGCCGAAGTTGAAGCACCTGAAGCAGATCGCCATCGATGAGATTTCCATCGGCAAAGGCCATCGTTATCTGACGATCGTCCTGGACCTGGAAAACGGGGTGGTAGTCCACGTGGGCCAGGGAAAAGGTGGCTCTGCCTTGCAGGACTTCTGGACGCGGCTCCGCCGCAGCAGGGCCAAGGTCGAGGCCGTGGCCACCGACATGTCGGCGGCGTACATCGACGCCGTCACGACCCATCTTCGCGATGCCACGCTGGTGTTCGATCGTTTCCATGTGATCAAACTCTATAACGACAAGCTCTCGGAGTTGCGGCGCGCCATGCACCATGAGTTGAAGGACACCATGCACAAAGACGTGCTCAAAGGGGTCCGCTGGTTGTTGCTCAAACGGCCGGAAAACTTGGATCCTGCCCGCAACGAGCCCGAACGCCTGCAAGAGGCTTTGCGGCTCAACCAACCTTTGGCCATGGCCTACTACCTCAAGGAAGAATTGAACGAAATCTGGGAACAAGACGATCAGGATACCGCGCAGGCCCTGCTGATGGACTGGATCACCTACGCGGAATCCACGGGCATCGGCATGCTACGCAAGTTCGCCCAGACCCTTCGCGCGCATGCCTGGGGAATTCTCGCATGGTACGACCATGCCATTTCCACAGGACCCCTGGAGGGAACCAACAACAAAATCAAAACCATGAAACGTCAAGCCTACGGCTTTCGCGATCAAGAGTTCCTCAGACTCAAAATCCTGGGAATCCATGAGGCCAGGTACGCTTTAGTCGGATGAACCACATTTTTAAGGGCCTATCCCAAAACCCAAGTTGGGCCAACATGAAAGAGAACTGGCGAGCGCAGCGAGTGTTCTCTTTTAAGCTCTACAATATGGGCAATCCTTCAATTCTGGGAAAAATCGAACAACTGTAGGGATGACAGCGTGCGCGGCTGCGCCGCTTCTGCTGCCATGGGATGGTCCAACTTGGGTTTTGGGATAGGCCCTTAGCTGTGGACGATCCTCGTAAGGCGGGATGGTGGGACTCGCTCCACTCGTCCGACCCTGCCCGCTTTTGGAGTGCGGCGACTTGTCGCCGCTTTGTGTCAGCGCGTCTCGCGCGGCGAGGCGTTGCAGGGAAGTTCTCCGCGCTCCCAAGGAGTAACCCAAACTG
>CAYMTB010000522.1:0-1818 GCA_964393225.1 uncultured Syntrophorhabdaceae bacterium | reverse complement strand
TCCTGAGTCATGATGAAGTCGTTCACGGCAAGGGATCACTGATGAACAAAATGCCGGAGGATGACTGGCAGAAAGCGGCCAATCTTCGCATGTTCCTTGCCTGGATGTGGACGCACCCTGGTAAGAAGCTTCTCTTCCAGGGTTGTGAAATCGCCCAGTGGCGTGAGTGGGATCACACGCAGAGTATCGACTGGCATCTCACTGCTTATAAGCCTCATCACGGTGTGCAGCACCTGGTGAAGAGTTTGAACGCACTCTACAGAAGTGAACCCGCCCTCTTTCTTCTGGATGACAAGCCGGAGGGATTCCAGTGGGTTGATTTCCAAGATGCTGATAACACCGTCTGGTCGTTCCTGCGCAAGGCTCCGGTTGACAGCGGAGCAGCAGACCTCCTGGTGATTGTGAACGCGACACCTGTTGTAAGACATGGTTACCGCATCGGGGTGCCACTTCTCGGTCGATATGAAAGCCTCTTCAACTCGGATGCACCGGCCTTCGGCGGGAGTAACGCCTGTCCCGAGGTATGCTGGGAGGCCAGGGAAATCCCGGCGCACGGATTCAGTTACTCGATTGAAGTGGATCTTCCTCCGCTGGCCACGAGCATTCTGCGACTGCCCAGACCATAAAAATGAAAGAAATATTTTTACAAAAAAATTATTAATGATGGAAAAGATCTCTTGACCCGACAGAGGTGATGGATCAAGGGTTCACTTAGATAGTCAACTCACGAACCCCACCCCAAAAAATAAAATTCCCATGAAACCCCTCAAAGCAGTCGCTAAGACAATCTCAGCATTCACACTGATCGAACTCCTAGTCGTTATTTCGATTATTGCAATCCTTGCCTCCCTTGCCTTGCCATCGATTACTTCAGCCCTGAATAAAGGAAAGCTGACACAGACGATGAGCAACTATCGACAACTCTATACCGTCACCCAGCAGGCGGCATTGGATGCCCAAGGCTCTGGTAGCACAAATCCAGTGTGGCCAGGAGATGCAGGAGGATCCACGAGCACGTGGTCTGCCACAATTACCAACAACAGCAATTATCTCAGTCCCTCTACTTTTACAAGTTTGTTGACCATTCAAGGAGCTGGAACAACGAGCACTATAGTTCAGATGGTAAGCGCCAACAGCTCACCCAATGATGCTTTCCTTAACAGCGCCAACCTCACGAACACCGGTGTAATCACCGGAAGTTCTCTGTTTGGTGGTAAGGGAGGAGCACTTGTAACCGTTGGAGGACAGGCCTTGATCATCATGGGGACGAACATAAACACAAACAATGTGAGCATTGGTGATACGAACTAGCGGTTTCTTAATTCAAATTCTGAAAAAGGGAGCCTCTGAAAGGTTCCCTTTTTTTGTTGGCAGAATCAACTCCACAAATTGGTGGCCCCAAAATATCAAATCCCTTTTCAAAAAGAACCCAAAAATACCTGATCAAATAGTGAACTTACAGTTGCAAAGTTAAGTAGGGGTGCGAGAGTTTAACCATGAGAGAGTTCCATACATGGAGGTCTCGGGAGAGCGGTGGTTCCCCAACGCAGGTAGGAGGGTTTACGCTCGTGGAGATGGTTTTTGTCATCGGGATCATGTCTCTGTTGTTATGGATCGCGGTTCCCTCATTGCATGGAGTCAATAGCGGCAAACTACTGGCTAAGAATACTGCGGATTTACAGGGCATGCTTACTCAGGCTCGCACGCAAGCTATGTTGAGTGCCTCGTATGTTTTTGTAGGATTTTATGAGTCGGATGGCTCGCGTCCTGATTCCCTCCGCCCCGCACCGAATGGCACGGGCAGGCTTTGGGTGGGAG
>CAYMTB010000521.1:0-1823 GCA_964393225.1 uncultured Syntrophorhabdaceae bacterium | reverse complement strand
TTGCAGAACAGTACACTCGATGATGCGCTAATTGAGGGACTCATGTGCGGATCAAGGATCATTCCCTGCCCTGAAGATAGTCCTTTGGCCGGGGCAATGCCCTATGAAATGTACAAAGGCAAACCCTATATCATGGGGCACACAGCGGAATTTATCGCCCAGATGTATAACATCAGCCGTGAGGAGATGGATGAGGTCGCACTGCGCAGTCACAACAACGTGGAGCGGGCAACTAAAGAAGGAGATTTTGCGCAAGAAATAGTACCTGTGGAAATCGCGCAGAAAAAGGGTAAGCCGCCGAAGATTTTTGATAAGGATGAACACTTTCGGCCGGGGATAACTATGGAAGACTTACGTCAGCTTCCCGCGGCATTCATCCCGAAAACAGGGAAGGTAACAGCAGGAAACGCTTCCGGGCTTAACGACGGGGCCAGTGCTACGGTGATCATGTCACTGGAAAAAGCAAAAGAGCTGGGTCTTAAACCCATTGCAAAGATAAAGGCAGTGGGCTATGGCGGATGCGATCCATCGATTATGGGCATGAGCCCTGCTCCCTCGGTTCGGAGCCTCATTAAGCGCTCACAACTCAAACTGGAAGACTTTGAGCTAATCGAGCTCAACGAGGCTTTTGCCGCTCAGTATCTGGGATGTGAAAAAGAACTGAAGCTCAAACGAAAGATTACGAATGTGAACGGCTCCGGTATCGGTCTTGGCCATCCGGTAGGAGCTACGGGTAACCGGGTTATGGTCACTCTTATCCACGCCATGAAAAAGCAGGGGAAATCACTCGGACTGGCAACATTGTGTGGAGGCGGAGGTGTTTCAATGGCAACAGCCATTGAAATGCTATAATACCCAGTAAATCAAATTTTTAATGTTTGACAGCGACTTGGTATAATTTGCGTATAAACGCTGAAAATATATTATCAGAAGGAGGTAACAATGGATTTTGAATTATCCAACGAAATGAAAATGCTCGCCGATATGGCATACAAGTTTGCCGTCAAGGAAATTGAGCCCGTGGCACAGAAGGCAGATGAGGAAGAAAAGTACACACCGGAGATCCGCAAGAAGGCCGGCGAGAACGGTTTGATCGGCTGCTGGATATCAGAGGAACATGGTGGTGCCGGAGTTGGTTTTCTTGGCAACACTATTATCACGGAACAGATTTCCCGGATATGCATGGGCATAGGCCTGAACATAACTGCTTCCCCGTTCGGCTGTGAAAATATCTACTACTATGGAACAGAAGAACAGAAAAAGAAATACTTTCCTGCTATCTGTGCTGGTGAAACGGTATGTGCCGGCGCCTATACGGAGCCTAACGCGGGTACGGATGTGGCAGGCTACAAGACAAGGGCAGTCCAGGATGGAAATGACTATTTAATCACCGGCAATAAGATGTTCATTACGAACGGAACTGTGTGTGACTGGATGGTGGTACAGGCCATTACCGATCCGGACCAGAAAGTTCACAAAAGCTTCAGCCAGTTTATTGTACCTGCCGATGCACCGGGGATCGTCAGGACCAAGATCAAAGGGAAGCTGGGGATCAGGGCCAGCGACACGGCAGAAATAGCACTCGATAGTGTGAGGGTTCCCAAGGAAAACCTTGTCGGCAAGAGAGGTGCCGGATTTCATCAGCTCATGCACTTTTTTGACACCACACGAGTGATGGTGGCGGCCCAGGGTTTAGGACTATCTCAGGCATGTTTGGACGAGTCAGTCAAATACTGTAAGGAGAGAACGGTTTTCGGAAAGCCACTGGGATCATTCCAGATTACATTGCAAAAGCTTGCCGAGATGTGGATAAAGGTAGAGGC
>CAYMTB010000520.1:0-1824 GCA_964393225.1 uncultured Syntrophorhabdaceae bacterium | reverse complement strand
CGTGTGCATCAATAAAAGCGACCTGCATGACGGAATGCGTCAGGAAATACGCCAGTGGTGCGATAAGAAGAAGGTTCAGGTCGTGGGGGAAGTGCCTTATCGGGAAGAATTCCGGGCGGCGTTGCGGGAAGGCCGAACCGTCATGGCTGGCGGGGATATTACGGTAAAAAACAGCCTGGCAGCGTTGTGGATGAAGTTGTCCACGTTGCTGAATCCACAACTGAATACAAAAAAGTGAGGGCGGGAACATGAAGATAGCGATCACGGCAGCCACTGCCGGAGCCTTGGGAATGATGGACGGCCGGTTTGGCCGGGCGCCGTATTTCCTTGTGTTTGATACGAGACAAAACGCATGGGAAGCGCATGAAAACAAACAGAATGCCGAATTGGAGCATGGTGCGGGTATCCAGGCGTCACAGGCAATCGAGGCGCTCGGCGCCAAAGTGCTGATCACCGGGCAGGTGGGTCCCAAAGCACTGCAAGTGCTGCGGGCCAATGCCGTTAAAGTCTATTGCGTTGAACCCGGCAAGGTTAATGAAATATTAACAGAATATCTCAAAGGACATTACAGCGAATTCTTTGCGCCAAATGAGAAGAAGGGAAGCGAACAAAATGCAGCAGGAACTACAGGAACCGGAGATCCAGGAATTTCTCAGGGGAGTGAAAAAAGTCTACATGGTGATGAGCGGCAAGGGCGGCGTGGGCAAGAGCACCATGGCTGCCAGCGTCGCCACGGTACTTGCTGAAAGAGGACTGCGTGTAGGGTTGCTGGACATCGATGTCCACGGGCCGAGCATAGCCCGTATCATGGGATTGAATGGCTTGCCGCTGAATTCTGTGGGCGGGAAAATTCAGCCGTATCAGCATTCGGAAAACCTTAAAATCATATCCATGCAGGGTTTTTTGCAAAATCAGGACGATGCGGTGATCTGGCGGGGGCCGATGAAAATTGGCGTGATCAAGCAATTTCTGACAGATGTGGACTGGGGTCCGTTGGACGTATTGGTGATCGACAGTCCACCGGGAACGGGCGATGAGCCGCTGACGATCGCGCAGTACATTCCCGGTTGTGGCGCCATCGTGGTGACGACGCCGCAGGGAGTGGCGCTGGCGGATGTGAAGAAGTCTTTGAATTTCTGCCGTCAGGTGGGAATGAATATTGTCGGAGTCATCGAAAACATGAGCGGCTATGTCTGTCCGGAATGCAAGCACTTCTCTCCCATATTCAAAACCGGCGGCGGTGAGACTCTGGCTTGGGAGTTCGATGTGCCTTTCCTGGGCCGTATGCCGATTGACCCTTTCATCGTGCTGGCAGGGGACGACGGGGTACCGGCCTGGGAAAAGTCTCCGTCGATGAAGAAAGTGATGGATCAAATTGTCAACAACATAATAAATCAGGAAGAGAAGAGGCAAATTAAAGTGGAAAAAACAGAAAAAATCGCAGTACCGGTAGCGGAGGGAATCCTCAGTTCCCATTTTGGCCATTGTGAACAATTCTTGTTCGCGACAGTGGCAGCAGGAAAAATATTGGGGACGGAAAGGCTGACGCCTCCACCCCATGAACCGGGAGTGATTCCTGCATGGCTGGCGGAGCAGGGGGCCACAGTGGTATTGGTTGGCGGCATGGGCGAACGGGCTCAGCAGATACTGGAATCAAAAGGAGTTACGGTGATTTGCGGTATCAAACCGGCCGATCCGGTGGAGGTTGTGAACCAATATCTGGCCAAAAACCTGACTGCCGGTGAAAATGCCTGCAATCATGACGGTGACGAGCACCACGACTGCGGACACAAATAAATGCGGAAAACGGCAGGAACCTAATGA
>CAYMTB010000519.1:0-1828 GCA_964393225.1 uncultured Syntrophorhabdaceae bacterium | reverse complement strand
CCCGGGAGGTCAATCCGCCAGGCGCTGCTCTCCGTTCCGATAGAAAGGAAGCTGCGCACAATCAACCATGGAGCAATCTGCGATTCTCTCGCAGAGTTCTGCAAATGTGAGGCCTGTACAGCCCACCGCAAAAGACCTAAAACGAAAGGAGACAGCGAAGCATGCGCATGCCTGAAATGCCGCTGGTTTGGTTCGGGAGATAAGGGCGGCATCATTTCTGTCTCAGATGCTATCATGCAGAATCCAGATACAACAATTTTGCATCGAATTCACCTGTGTGAACATTCTATGCAGAACATCAACCTCTTTTCCGGCGAATACCTTACGGGAGGGTCATTTTCTTTTGACGTCATCATAGATTACTCCCGCGAAAAGACTCATCCTGACGAGCTATTAACGGAGCTTGAATTAATTCTCAGCGAGATGAAACAAAACAGCGATGCCCCTTCGGGATGGTATCGCCTCGGGGCTACATCAGCCTGCACCGGACAGGTTTCAGTGCTTGACTGGGTTTGAATACATTGTTTCAATAAGGGGTCTTTATGGAATTTGAAGATGGATATGTTGAGTATGGAACATTAAATCTCAAAACTTTTGATGAACTCGACAATCAAATCGACCTCTCCGACTGGGATGACGGATACCTTGCCTTTTCAAATTGCGAATTGCGGCTCGATGAAAAGATAAAAACGCATAACCTCCTCAGTTTGTCGCAAGGCAACGTAAAAAGCTTGAATTTACTGAATGCTGAAGGCTACCTCATGGAAATAGACCTGTGGAGGCAAAGGGACGGCATTGTGGAAGAAATCTCGCTCGAACGGGAGGCCCACGGATGGTGGTATCAGGGGTGGAAGCTCGACACAAAAAACACAGCAGAACCGAATTGCTATTACCGTTCGCATAACGGGATGGTTAGACAGGGAAAAACTCCGATTTTTAAAGATGGCGATATTTCCTCCATCGAGATAATTGCTCCGGATAAAAGACTTCATTTCTTTATATCTACAGGGAGAAATGACATATGAAACTCTCTATAAAAAAACTGTCCGACCTCATAACGGAAAATGATTTTAAAAACCTATTAAAACCTTATAATCCAAGCAGCATAGAACTTAAAATAGACGAGACAACCGGTAAAAATAAAGGTTTTGGATTTGCTGAGATACCCGATGATAAAACGGCACAGAAGGCGATAAGGGAATTGGATGGAAAACAAATAATGGGACGGTCTATACGGGTTAGGCCATACGATACACATGGTGCAGATGCGCATGAACATTCAAAGCCGATCGTTGTTTCCCCGGTGTTAAATAAAAATGAACATAAATCTTCTCCGGCGTCCCCTTATTCTTTTGCTCAACGCAAACCCGAAAAAAAGCCCCTTGAGGAATTTCATGATAAGCTTTTAAAAGGCCATTACGATATAGCATTTGAATTAACATGGGAGACGCTCACGCCGACAGCGGCAAATCCATGCGTAGGAGACGGCGACAACTGCTATCCCATGATTGAAGACAATGAATACACAGGCTACAACAAACGCTGGCTGACGATCGGCAACAAACTTGCCATAAGCCCCTTTACGGTCAAATCTGCCATTGCCAACGGATTTGCAAACATTCTTGGCGGATGTTACCGCGTGAACACAAAAGAAGCAGGACATGGCGCTGGTTTCGAGGAAGGACAATATCCATATGGAGGCGCATACAAAAGGTACAGGGTTTCCATGAACGATAGATCCCGTCCTGGACTTTTCATCTCCTGTGACAAGACATCGGATGGAGGATACGAGATACAGGTACAACCTGTAATTGAATACTATTATGAC
>CAYMTB010000518.1:0-1838 GCA_964393225.1 uncultured Syntrophorhabdaceae bacterium | reverse complement strand
CCCTAACTGATATCCTAAAGGATACAAAAGGGGAGATTGGTCCGCTGAGTTTGCTTGTATTGTTTCGTGAGGCGCGGGAAGCGACTCGTTTTGTCACTTATGAAGAGAATTTGTCTGGTTGCAAGATTGTAGAAGATATTGCGTCCAATCTTATCATTATGGGCAACCTTGAACAGCTGATGCAGGTGTTCGTTAATTTGATTAAGAACGCATATGAAGCGATGGGGAAGCAAGCGGAACGACGTATAATCATCCGCGGAAATCCGGATCCTGATGATCCTGCGATGGCTAAAATCGAAGTCGAAGATAATGGCCCCGGTATGCAGGCTGAGGTTTTAACAAATATCTGGAAGCAGGGGTTTACAACAAAGGTGAAAACGAGTGATCAGATTGGAGCGGCTGGCCAAGGTCAGGGGCTTTTTATCTGCAAGCACATGATAGAGTCCGTTCATGGTGGAACCATTTCTGCTAAAAGCGTTCCAGGACAGGGGACAACGTTTGTTATCAAATTGCCGATAGCTGACATTGGGAGGTGAAATGTGGACAGCGTGTTATTAGTCGATGACGAAGAGGATATCTGCGACTTTCTTAGTATCATTCTCCAGAACCTGGAGCTTGACGTTAAGTATGCTTTTTCGGGGGAAGATGCCCTAGCCTTGATTGAAAAGCACAAGTTTGTAATTGCCGTTGTCGATCTTAAGCTTTCGACATCCGTTACAGGCTTAAACGTAATTAAAGCGATACGTGATAAAAGCCCGCAGACATTGGTTGCTGCTATGTCCGGATACGTTGATGTGGGGTTAGCTCAAGAAACACGACATCTGGGTGTCTGCGATTATTTGGAAAAACCGCGCGATATCCAGCCGGATGTTTTTTTAAAAAAGATACAGATGCTGCTCTTGAAGTCAGGGAGTCGCAAGTAGACTATGAGAAATTTCTTGTTTGTTGATCGCGATGAGGATATTCGACACTATGTCAGTCATTGTGAAGACCTCGGCCAAGATAAGGAGCTGAATATTCAGATCGCGGCTTCTATTCAGGAGGCGGAAGGCTTTCTATGCCGCGAGGCATTCGATGGGATGATTATTGATGCTATTACTCCTGGGGTTAATAAAATCCTGCCGTTTATTAGACGCCTCCGCAGCGAAGAAAACGAGCTGCCAATTACGGCATTGGTAGGTTTTGTGGATAAGATCCTAGACGAGCAATTGAAACAAAGCTTGAAGGATGAGCGGGTGAGAATCGTTGATAAAATTCAAGCGTTGAAACCGGATAACATACAGCGGCTGTTTAACTTGGGTTGAAAAAATGGGGAGGAATTGTGAGCTCAGAGCGTTACACGGTATTGATTGTTGATGACGACGAGGAAATCATAGATCTTCTGAAAGACCATTTTCGGAAACGGAACTGTGAGGCCATAGCGACGGATGATCCTCTTACCGTGGTCGACAAGCTTCAGAATTTTGCCGTCAAGTTAATGCTCCTTGATCTCAAAATGCAGAAGCTAAATGGTTTCGAAGTCCTGGATAAGATCAAAAAAGCCGGTGTCTTGCTGCTGCCGCCGACGATCATCATCACGGGGCATTTGCCAAAGTACGAGGGGCAGCTCAAAGATTACGGGATTGATACGCAGGACGTGGTTACGAAGCCCTTTAACTTTGAAGCGATGGAGAAATGCATCAATAAGAAGCTTGGAAGCCAGATAGTGGCCTCAGAAGTCGGAAGTGAATACGAAGATGTCCTTTATGAGAAAAACAGATGCCGGCTTGGTTTTGTGGAAGATGAGGAGGACGTGCTCGAGCATTTCGCCGAATTCTTCAAAGAACGAAACTATGCGG
>CAYMTB010000517.1:0-1838 GCA_964393225.1 uncultured Syntrophorhabdaceae bacterium | reverse complement strand
GGTCTAATGCTGTATTATTCATAATTTTATTTTAACACCATATTAGTAATTTTGACAATAAAGGCTCTTCCTATTACGAGCAAGGTTTTTTAAAATGCCATATTCTTTTTTATCTCTTCTACCGAGAGTCCTTCATAAGCACTTTTCGGTTCTTCACGCCATATACTCCACTCATTCTCATTTTTAGAAAAGCAAAATATTTTTTTATGCAAGACACAAGCCCTTTTAACTCTATCTTCTGAAATACCGGTTTTTTTTGCAATTTCCATAGTATTAACATGACATTCATTCGGTTCATCTTTTGTGTTTTCTTCAAGCCATTTATAGATTTTACGTTGGTCTAACCATAATTGCCCTTTAATTTTAAACCATTTCATAAAGCCAATAATTATAAATATAATTATTGCAGTACTTACGCTGGCAATAATTGTATTTCTCATTTTTCTCCCCTGTGCATAACTTCTATTAGAATTTCATTAAACCTTAATCTATACCCCTATTTTCCTTTAATATTAGCCTATTTGCAAGGAAATTAAAAGTTTGTTATTATAAAATCAGATGACTGGCCGGTTTTAAAAAAAACAATCATGGTCGGCCTTTCATTCCTCGCGGGGGCGGAAATTCGACCTTTTGTCTCCGCAATAATAATTAGAAATTTAGGCTCTTTCTTATTTCAAGTGGGTAATCCAGTTCGCCGGCTATAAGATATGATGGCCTTTGAAGTATTGACAACTTCCTCCTACCATTAATTATTGTATAACTATCCTATAAGCAGGTAAGATTTGCCCCAAGAAAGGCAGGAGGACTTACTACTTCCTGGGTCGCCGAACCCTCAGTACAGTCTGTCCCCTGCCTCTTGGAGCCATGATAAGTTGATTGGGCCTTATGAGCCCTTGTCACTATGGAGGATTGGCCGGAGGCAACCCCTGTTTTTCTTATAATACCACGGGAGGTGTTCGTTATGAACTGTTTTGTTGGAATCGATGTATCGAAAGAGAAGTTTGATGCATGCGGTATAGGAGAACAGGAGGAGAAGATTTTCTCCATGACGTGTTCCATGGATCGAGGAGGATTTGAGAAGCTTACCCTCCGATTACCGGCAAAGGCAACGTTCCTTCTGGGCATGGAATCCATCGCCAGTTATCATATCGCTCTCTTTTCTTATCTTACCGCAAAGGGCTACCGGGTTATCATTATCAACCCGCTTCTCATTAATAATTTCGCAAAGCGTTCCTTAAGAAAAACGAAGACAGATAAAAAAGATGCCTTCACGATAGCCCAGTTCCTTTTACGCGAAAAAGATGCCTTCTCTGCACAGACTTCTTCCCCCCTTGTAGCGGAACTCAAAGACCTTGCCCGGAGAAGAGAAAGGCTCGCCGATCACGCAACCTCGCTAAAGGCAGATATGAAAAGACTCCTGTCAGTCACGTTCCCTGAACTTGAGCACATAACCGGGGTCTTCACAAAAGCAACCCTTCGGCTCTTAATGAAGTATCCTTCTGCTCATGCGATAAGAAGGGCTGATCTCTCCGCCGTTGCAGATATTTTTAAGTCAGAAAGCCAGGGCAACAGACCTCGTACCACCGTTAAGGCACTTATGGAAGCTGCTGTGTCATCCGTTGGTGTCACAAGCCCTGCAAAAGAGCTTGTTCTCAAACAGGAAGCCTCACTGCTTATCCATATACAGGAGCAGATGAAGGAGACAACAGAGCTTCTCATGGGCCTCTTAAACGAAAGAATGAAGCAGGATATGGAGATCCTCTGTTCTATAAAGGGCATAGGGGAAAATACGGCAATAAACTTTCTTATCGAGATGGGAACAGAGGTAGAGATGTATG
>CAYMTB010000516.1:0-1840 GCA_964393225.1 uncultured Syntrophorhabdaceae bacterium | reverse complement strand
ACCTCAGCCATGGAGACGTTATTGGGACAGATGGCACCGCACAGTCCGCAGAGGCTGCACCAGTTAATGAGCCTGTTTGTCTGGCCATGAGGCCCGATCAGGATCGTCGCGTTGTTGTAAATTTCCCGAATATAGCGCTTGGGATAGCCCTTGAAGCGTTCCATATAAAGGCAGTTCTTCACACATTCCATGCATTCGCATTGAATACAGCGTCGAGCCTCCTTTGTGGCCTCCTGCTCTGCGTACACCCACTGTGCATTAGTTTTCAACACCACAGGTTCCGGTTTCACCTCTTCCACGTTTGTATACAGGCGTGTCTCAAGGCCCCCCTCATTTTCCCTTCCAGCTGTCAACGAAACTTTTTGCAGAAAACGATCCACAGAGGTCGCACCCCTTCTCCCATCCGCCACATCACTTATTGGGGAAAACGGCACTCGCCTCAACCCCTGACCACCAGCGAATACTCCCTTAATGCTTGCGGCAAGAGTGATCGGGTCAACACGAACCTTTTCCTCACCATTCGTGACAATGTGGGCTGCCAACTCCGAATCAAGGCCCACGTAGACCGCACCAAATGCGTCGCTCAACTTCTCTAACCGACCCTTTTTCTCTATGTCTGCCTCAATGCGTAGCGCTGCTCCTGATTCCATGAGACCCTCGATCTCCTCCTCCACAATCTCTCTCGGAAGCACATGCTCATGGAACATATTCAGCCCCGTCCAGGGCCAGTCTTTTGCCTCTACTATAGTCACTTGATACCCTTTGCGCAGGAGATCCCAGGCCGCGGTCAGGGTGGATAGACTGCTTCCGACCACTGCCACGCCAAGGTTCTTTCCAGGTATGCCGGAAGGCTTGACTCTTTGTCTCACCCGGGCAACACAGGCTCGTTCCAACTCGGATACTGCTATCGAGCCTCCGGCCTCTCCCCTCTTACACACCCTCTCACAGGGATGATCACAAATCCGTGCAACAATGCCCGGAAGAGGCATGTTCCGCGTGAGTATTTTCCATGCTTCTTCCCAGTCGCCGACACCCAACTTTCCAATGAAGCCACGGGCATCAACATGGATAGGACAGGAAGCCGTGCACAGAGGAGGTTCCTCCTGAATGCACCGGTACTCAAGAGCCCTCAATTCCTTCTGGTCCATCTGTCACCTTCTTACTCCAAGAAAAGAGGGCAGCCAGGGATCAAGGCCCCGGCTGCCTGTTTTGCTACCGTTTTAGTTGATTGGCCCATCCTCCTTCTTACTTCTTCGCCTGTAATGCGGTCAGAACTTTTTCCGGGTATGCAGGCAACTTGGTTATACGCACCCCGCACGCATTGTAAATAGCATTGATGACCGCGGCATGTGGACTTGTTAGGGGGCCCTCTCCGCATCCTGCCGCTCCAAATGGCCCATTTGGTCTTGGAGTCTGCTGGTAGTGAAGTTCCAGGTCGTCAGGCACATCCTTGATGAATGGGAACCCTGCTCCAGTCATCGTGGAATGCTTCTTGATATCCTCGAAGTCCTCGCTCAAGGCTAAGCCAATACCCTGGGTGATCCCTCCGTAGACCTGGCCATCCACGGAAAGCTGATTACCGATAACACCGTGGTCCCCACAATAGGTCATCTTGAGGACTTTTGTGTTGCCTGATTTTATGTCTACCTCCACTTCTGACATGAAAACACCCCACTGCTGAACAGAAAAAGGATTTCCCTGCATGTTCTCCACGATGTTGGGGAACTCGCCCTGTGTGGTCCAATTTCCCACATATTTCAAAGGAATGTTCTCTTTCACCATCTCGTCGTATGTACGAAACGAGCCATCGGGCTTTTTTATGGCTGCAACAAGCTGATCA
>CAYMTB010000515.1:0-1843 GCA_964393225.1 uncultured Syntrophorhabdaceae bacterium | reverse complement strand
ACTGTTAGCGTACCGGTAATATTTAGCTTCACTGCCCCACCGCCAGAACCACCATTATTGCCATTGCGGCCGGCTGTCAAAACTCCGCCGCCGCCTCCGCCCGCGCTTGTAATACTGCCAAAAACTGAATTACTGCCACTTACCGGAACGTTAGTGTTATTGGCTACTACAGCACTACCACCATCTCCGACCGTAACCGTATTTTGTAATCCAGAATAAACACTCAGACTACCAGTTTTCATGCCACCTGCGCCACCGCCACCAGAAGCACCACCACCGCCGCCAGCTACCACAAGGTAATCTGCGGTAGATCCCGAAGGAGCATAATTAACGGTAAATGTTGAATTACCTACAGTTGTAAATTTATGAACTTTATATGTTTGGCCTGATGTACCATTAGTGCCATCCCCAACATAAGTAGTTACAGTACCTCCACTAGCATCCAAGGGTGGAGAAACCGTTCTTCCTGTAATAGGTTGAATTGGATATCTTACTATTACTACGCCTGAACCACCGTTACCACTGATAGCTCCAAATCCGGCACCGCCACCGCCACCGCCACGACCGTCCATACCATTTGAGCCATTGCTGGCAGATGCATCACCGCCTACCCCACTACCTCCTGAAGCAGTACCACCAGATGATGCAGTTACATTACCGGCACCGCCACCGCCACCTGCATAAAATAAACTAGTTCCAGTAATTTTATTACTTAACCCAATGCCTCCGGCGCCACCTGGACCTTGAGCGCTATCGGCAGAGCTACTTCCTGCAGAACCGGCACCGCCACCGCCACCTGCACCACGACCTACGACTGTAGTCATACCGCCTTGTCCGCCTGCATTACCTTGACCAGCGATACCAGATGCACCGTTTGTTCTGCCATTTAATGCGCCGTTTGAACCAACACCGCCACCGCCTGAGCCACCTGAACTAGGCGATATAGCACTTGCCGTACCGCCCCCACCGCCCCCACCGCCGCTAACCGAAACTCCAAAAGCGCTTGATGCACCGCCGCTACCGCCAGCATTTCCGGAACTAGAGCCGTTACCACCAGCTCCACCGCCTCCAACTACGATAGGATATGCTTGGGCGGAAATTGACTGTCCACTGCCACCAATGTTTGCGTAATATCCGCCAGCTCCACCGCCTCCACCTCTATATTGACCGTACCCGCCAGCTCCACCGCCTCCAACTACTAGCATGTCTACAGTAGCGCCAGTTGGCACATAAGTAACATTAAAAGCAGATGTTCCAGATGTCGTGAAGGTATGTACTCTATAAGTTTGGCCGGACGTACCATTAGTGCCATCGGCTACATAGTCGCTTATCGTTCCTCCAGTAGCTTCTACGGATCGATCTCCAGAAGATGCAGATTCGAAATCACCATTTGTAAATTTATTGTTATTTGGGCTTAAAGAAAATCCACTACCACTGGCAGTAATGTTGCTTCCGCTACTGTACTGATTGGTTGTACTGCCCCCTACGCCTCCGCTCCAGCTTGATTGTGTCCAGGCTGCAGCCGCTGATACTGGCATCATTATCTGTACAATTACAAACACAATAGCTACAAATCCAAATGTAGTCGAAGTAAATTTTTGAGGATTTTTATCTATAAACCTAGCGCTGCTGCTATAGATGCGTGCAAGCGTACCGTCTTTTTCGAAATACTGGCTCAAATACCTATTGGATGCCACAAAAGTTGCCAAAGAAACTAGCAAGAACTTAATCAGTCGCGAAAATAAATACGAAAAACGCGTGTACAGTGCTTTTACTTTGGGTTTAATTTTGGTAATTGTAAACCTATAAATAGTTTTTGCTAATGCGTAAAAAACCCTAAAGA
>CAYMTB010000514.1:0-1845 GCA_964393225.1 uncultured Syntrophorhabdaceae bacterium | reverse complement strand
ATCTTGTTGTTATCGAATTCGATGACAATCCCAGCACCGGTTTTATCAAAGATCGCATAATGACCGGGAACCGGCACATTACCCATCATCGGCACGAGGGGTAACCACACCTGGCCATCCATCGACGCCAATGCGGTCTTCAATTCGGCAACAGTTTTGAAGTTGCCAAGAACCCAATTACCAAAATCTCCAATCGAGAGTATTTTGCTGGGATCCGTTGCTGTAGGCTTGGCAGTCCAAGGAGCAGCATCCAGATCATAATAGGCATTCAGGGAAAAAGTCAGCCCCTGATCATTGGACCCCTCGCAGAGCAATGCTTGCTTTGCATTGGGAACCGCATCAAGGGTCATGCCCAAGACGGGATATTTCGTATCAAAGGCCATACCCTGTTTGTTGTCAGGAGTGCTCGAGACAATATGGGATCCAACGGGCAAATAAGTCAGAGAGGTTGGAATCTTTGAAGAGAACTCCATCGTGCGTCCCTGGTAGTAATTGCCATTTTTATCAGAGACCAAGAGAGCGGTGCAGGCGGAGGAGTTACTGAGCGACGAGAGGAGTAACCCTGCACAGAACAGTGACGTGGTGAATGTTTTCATGGGTGATGTGATTTGCTTTGGTTATGTAAGACGATCTGGCAGGTAGTGATGCGACTACACCAGTCTTTCTAGACTACTTCAAGAAAAGCTCCGTGGCATCGCCACCATGGAGTTGGGCAACCTTGTCCAATGAGACTTTTTTGAGCTCTTTGACATTGGCCAGCTTGGAAATATCAATCATCGAGAAGTTAATCGAGTTGATGGGACGGATGTAGTACTGCCTGCGAGCCATATCGCTCATCGAGGTCCACAAGGTCACCTCGGTATCTGTAGCCGCATTTCCGGCGGAAGCACCGGAGCTGGAGCCAAGAGTGTTCACGCATAGTCCATAAGGACGATCAAAGTTATTGAATACATGAGATAGTGTCTGGATAGCCTCGTCAGGCGTCTTGGCCTTCTGGACATATGTGGAGTAAAATGCCGCCTTCACAAAACGACCCGGGGATGTCTGCGTGGAAGGAAGTCCTGCCAGTGCATTGCCGCTGTCAGGAGCCGTGACCTTGAGATCACCGAAGGTTCCTGTGTTTCGGTCGAGATTCGATAACTGGGCATAGTTATCCAGGTTCTTCAAGTGCCAGGGGAACTCAGGATTATTGGTCAGCACGCCGACCTGGTTGTCGTATACATTGACCTTCCCATCTGAGAATTCGACGACAATTCCTACACCCGTCTTGTCCCAAAGTGCAAAATGAACGGGTGACTTGATGTTTCCGACCAGGGCCAACGGGGGAAGCCAGATATTGACCTCATTGTTTGCCAGCGCCTGCTTCACCTGGGCCACATTCTGGAAATTCCCCAGGGCCCAGGCTCCAAAATCAGTCACAGCCAACACCTTGCTATCATCGGAATCGACAGCAGGAACGCTAGCCCCGGGGAAGTAGAGAAGCGAGAGCGACATGCCCTGATCATTTGCGCCATCGACTACCATCGGCTGTTTGGCATTCGGAACCATATGTATGAGACTCACCCCAACGAATCCGTACTTGGTCTTGAAGGTCATCCCCTGCTTTCCTTCCGGAGTTATCGACTCGATCGGAGATCCTGCGGGAAAGTAGTTCATCGTGTCCGGCAACACCCCGGGCCATTCCATTCCCCTGGCTTCATAGGCATTGCCATTGGCATCCTTCATCATCAGCGCGGTGCAGGCGGAGGAATTGCCGATGGAGGAGAGAATTAACGAGGCGCAGGTAAGGGTCGTGACTATTGTTTTCATGGGTGATGTGATTTGCTTTGGTTATGTAAGACGATC
>CAYMTB010000513.1:0-1847 GCA_964393225.1 uncultured Syntrophorhabdaceae bacterium | reverse complement strand
ATAATATTTTTAAAAATTCGCGCCATTTACCGCGAAACGAAAAACGAATGCCAAGAAGTGATGTCCTGCTCAATCTATAACGGCGGGAGCCGACCGTAGCCACGGGGATAAAAGTTGCTATTAGCAAAAAAGAAAGCAGCGATCCAGCAATAATTACTGGTGTTGAGGCGCCAACAATAGCGGGAACATTCTTCAATACGTAAAAGGGGATACCAAAAACCACCAAAACTTTAAGCCAACCTATTAAAACCTCTTTACCGGTACCGGAGTATGCAAATCTATTTGTGTCAAAATCAGCCTGACTCCAAGTATAGCTGCGCACCCTTGCTTTGGCCCAGAAATAATAAATTCCCAATGTAACAATGATGAGCAGGAGATTGATAATCTGGATGCCAAAAAGTGTTCCTCCGTTACCTTTAAAAGAGAACGGATATATTTTGTTCTCAACGTTACCGGTATTCGATTCGCTTTGCGCAGGAATATTCATGTTAGTTTGCCCCCTTTCGGTATATTTACATAGTATTAGTAGTTGAAAAACAGGAAAAGTCAAACAAAATATAGGGGACTTTATATTTGATTGACATGCAAGCTTGGCTACCCTATACTCACATCTAATGAAAGCAAATTCTTATCAAAAAATCAGGAGGGCGTATGAAACATTTAAGAATCATGATAGTAGCCGCTTTGGTGCTTTTTACGGGGACGTTTGCATCTGCTCAAAACCCTCAGTATGATATTACTGGACTGTGGAGATCGCAAGACCCGGGGACATCGCAGTTTTTCCAGAATGGCTCTGAAGTAAAGCTGATATATGTTAACAGAGGATTCAGTCATTTTTTTAACGGAACATATGTCACCCCGACAATAATCAAAGGCACTATGCAACGCCGTAACCGTTCCAACGGTTGCATGACAATTATGGCCGTAACATTTAAGATGCAATCCCAGGACGCCTTAAGTAGTGACTGGGTTGCTCAAGATTCCAACTGTGACCTGCGTGAAGGACAGAAAGGTTCCGGAAATTCACAAAGGGACCGAAAACTGGAAGAAAGCGCTTGGTATTGAAGAAATCTCTTCTCAACACATAAAATAAAAGGATCTGCTGATTGCGGATTGTAAGGAGAAAAAACTGATCCGATGGTTTTCGGTCTCTCGTAATTTTAGTATCCTTTCTGCTAAGCGCATTTTACGAAATTATAATTTTATGCTAAGTTACAAGTAGAAATCATTAAATGAAATGGATAAAAGCACAATGAAACGAATATTTGTCGCAATGTTCATTTTTTTCAGCTTATTCATTTTCTTTACATCAACTAATGCAATGCAATTATACAAGTGTATTGACCGTGATAATAATATAGTTATCACGGATAGCCCGCAAGACGGAATGAAAGACTGCGTGTTAAAGGATTCATCAGATGATCCTTCGCCAAGAGAGCGCGCACAACAGCAACAAAAATCGTATAAAAGCAGACAGGAATCTCAAAGAAAAAAAGCTGAAACAGAAGCAGAAAGATTGGCAGGAGAACAAGAAGAAGCGGCACTGATACGAGAAGGGAACAAATGCTATACTCAAGCTCTCAATGTAATATCAGGCGGTTCTGTTTCTGACGTTTATTATTGGCGTATATGTAAGGACAAGAATGGGAAGACTGTAAGTAAAAGAAGGATCTAAATTAAGAGAGTCCTCAGTCTGTTGAACATAATGACGGGAGAAACCGGTCTACTCGACTCAAAAATTGGAGAAGATAACCTGGGTAATGCGCGAATACCTTAGACCTTGGAAGTTGACGACCCTTGCCATTGGTTTGGGGCTATTGCTTGTCGGAGCAAATTACTACCATGCA
>CAYMTB010000512.1:0-1850 GCA_964393225.1 uncultured Syntrophorhabdaceae bacterium | reverse complement strand
AGATTTTACCGCACCTTGAAGGGCGCTCAGAAATACGCCCAATTAATGATCGGCAAACACCCTGAGATTGGTTGCGGATATGCAATCAGCCATGAAGGAATCGGCAAAATAATGGTCACAGGCTGCAAGCTTACAGATCTGTTTCCAAAGAGAGTACAGGGGATGGTATGAAATCGGAGAAAATAGAAACATACGCTACAATCTTGCGTAAAGATTCCGGCTGCATCGGATGTATGGGGCCCGAAAGTCCGTACATCCTTTTTAAGCTAAATGATGGAAGGGAATTCCTATGGTGGTCCGATAAAGCGCACCGGGAATGGCGGCGAGAGGAAGGTGACACTGTGAAGATCACCGCTTTTGTAAGACAATCTACCGGCAGGTTATTCCGGGTGAAAATCAGTAGTGACCCGAAGGAATCCGCAAAAAATACACGGAGGCAAGATGAGCACCACATGTAAAATATATAATATCGACAAAGCACCGAGGAAAATAGAATTACTCGGCATTAAATCAAAGAAACAAGAATCTGCTACGCATGTTATTGAATTTCCTGGAGGGGCTGTCGAGGTATCGAGAACCTCAGACGGAAACTATTGGGCACACATCATCGTAAATAAAGATTATATCGTAGAAGGCTGTAATGGCATCCACAAATCTTACGGTGTAATCATAAGCAGCCGGGTTGATACCAGTAACGGTGTCAATAAGATACCCAGTCATGAAGATATAACACAAGTAGCATTGGAGATAAAACCAATTTGTAGACCAGGAGGCATTGATAAATGCTGATAAAAATCAAAGAAAAAATAGATATTAACGCACCCGGCAACGTTGCCGAGATATTCCAAAAGATTCTTGCCACGGAAAATGAAATCGATCGCGATAAGGAACATTTCTGGGCAGTAGGGATTACAACACGTAATACAATCAAGTACATTGAACTTGTAAGTCTCGGTACGATCGAAGCATCGCTGGTTCACCCGAGGGAGACATTCCGGCTTGCAATTTTAAAGGCAGCATCGAGAATTATAGTTGCGCATAACCATCCGTCGGGGAACCTCGCGCCGTCAGAAGAAGACATCAAAATCACAAAAAGACTGGTCGATGCAGGAGATATAATCGGCATCAAAGTTCTGGATCATGTGATAGTCACCAAGGGCGGATTCACGAGCCTGAAGGAACAAGGCTATATTATTTAAGGGGGAACCATGGGAGCAGATTTTTTTGGAACATATTCAAAAGGGAAAACAGCACATGAAGCCTTTACGATGTCTAAGAACAAGGCTTATCATGATTATGGACACAGCGGGTACACAGGGAGCATAGCTGAAAAGAACACATTTATAATGATCGATGTTCCTGAAGGTTTTGCACCGGCAAAATATGCTTCGAAATTGTTGAAAGAAGATGACAGCAAGGTATCCGATAAATGGGGACCAGCCGGATGCATATTCATCAGACGGGATAACGATGAAAATGTGTACTTGTTTTTCGGATGGGCAAGCTCATAAAAATGGAACTTGCATAAAAACAAAAAGCGTCTCTTCGGCAAGCCGGTAGTATAAAGTGTTGAACAAACCCCATCAGAAGCCCTTAACCGTTACGGTTAGGGGCTTTTTTTATGGAAAAGACATCTTCCTGCTACTCAGACCCATAAACCTACGAGCGGTTGCAGCCTTTGAGTAAAAACACTATACAAAAAGTGTAATGTGTATTATACTTGTAATAGATATAACATCTTGTTAAGGAGGTAATTATGAATAGAAAGCAAACAGCTCCAAAGGAAGCAAGACACATTTTGCTGAATATTCCCCCGGATGTGTATAAAGCATTCCGGTCGAATTGCGTAA
>CAYMTB010000511.1:0-1854 GCA_964393225.1 uncultured Syntrophorhabdaceae bacterium | reverse complement strand
TTGCTGTTTTTATGGAAAATCCGAAGACGCCCTTCATGCCGTCTTTCAGGTTGCCCAAATCTATCTCGCCTTCTTTCTTTATCCCGCCCCCTGCCTTTTCCAGTTCGGCTGCAAGGTCCACCAGCTTCTCAATACCCTTAAACAGTCCGCCCAGTTTTAAATCTCCGAACCCGAAATCAATATTAAATGCGTCATCGCCTTTTTTACTGCCTTTCTTTTCATCTGCCATAATGTTTGCTCCTTCCCATTTTCGTGATTCGTAATTGGTAATTGGTTTATCGAATCACGTTTCACGTTTCACGAATCACGGTCGTTAATACCTGACCGGCATCGTTCTTAAAGAATTAGCCTTTGTGTGCTTAACGGTCTTTATCTCGTCTTCTCCCCGTATTTCTTCCTGTAATCCCGCAATCGATTTATTTACATCGCTCAGCAAACGACCTGTGATTTTCCTTTTCTTATCCAGTATGGAAGTTTCCTTCTCAAGCCTGTCTTTTTCTTTCTTCAGTGTATACAGGTCAAGATAGGGGGACCTTTGAGCCTTCGGGACGGACCGTGCATTGATGGAGTGCATGCTTCTTATGTTCCTGATCGTTGCAATCTCTTGTAGCGCTTTCATGTATATGACCTCCCGCCTCACACAATATTCTGCACTGTCAGTTGCTGTGCGCTGTCACTAAACCTTCAACAATCTCCTTCACCCTGGTTTGATTTGTTTTAGAGCCAACCCTGCTTGTAACGGACGACAGCACGTCCTGGCACATCCGGCTGAACATCCCGTTCGAACGGCCAGGTGATAAATTCTGGATCTTTGCGGCCTTTGCAATCATGATGCAGGCGCGAATGGTCGGCGCGAATTCGCACTTACCCGATTCTCTTAAGCCCCGGACGATCTTCACTATCATTTCTACATCCTTTTTGGGAAGCTTTGATTTCGCATGGGTAATGGCGATTTCCGTTTCATAGTCAAAGTGGTCTAAATCCATCGTTACCATTCTGTCCCTCAGGGCATCCTGACTTCTGTGCACGCCTGCATATTCCTCTGGGTTACTGGTAAACAGTGCGGTAAAATCAGGGTGTACCTTCAGATACGGCCCTTCCGCCCCTCTTCCTGCCGGCAAATCCATAATCCGTTCCTGCAGAATGGACAGGAGGATATTGTTCGCCTCCGGACGTGATCGCGTAAACTCATCATAGATAAGGGTGAACCCGTATTTGCATGCCACAGTGAGGCGGTTATCAACCCATCTCTTGACCATGTCCTCCTCTGTCTTGAGGACCCTTGAGACAAAACGGTCAACGACCTTTCTCATCCTGTAGCCATATTCACCGCCCACAAGGTTGGATGTGGTAAACTCCTCATCTCCATGGATTAACACAACCGGTCTCCCTATCCTGCTTGCAACATGCATTGCAAGCGTAGTTTTACCTGTGCCAGAAATACCCCTGAAATGAACCGGAAAACCTGCCTTTATGTAGAAAACTGCCCTGCTGCTCACATCCTTTATGTATTTTGTCTCCACAAAGTCAGGCAAAGCAGACGGCTCCAATATTGTTGTGTTTTCTTCAATCATCCCGGTTTTCCTCCCAAAATGTTCTTCATATCATTCCAGATGCTTTTCGCCTCAGCCAGATCCGCCCTCACTTCCTTTTCATTTTTCTTGAAGTCATCCCTCATCGCATTGACATCTTTCAAAAGGTTGTCCCTGTTTTCCTTTAAATCCTTTTTCAGGTCTTTGCCCATTTCCGCGTGAAGCCTTCTGGTTTCATCGAGAAATTGTGCCGCATCCTTTTTAATGGCATCGGTCCGGTCTTTCAGTTCCTGTATCCTGTTTTTTCTATCCTTATGGCCTG
>CAYMTB010000510.1:0-1857 GCA_964393225.1 uncultured Syntrophorhabdaceae bacterium | reverse complement strand
GATATAAACTTACCCTTACCATGCCCGAGACGATGAGCATTGAGCGCCGCAAGGTGTTGAAGGCTCTTGGTGCAAGCATTATTCTCACCGAAGGCCCGAAGGGCATGAAAGGTGCTATCGCTAAGGCAGAGGAGATAGCCAAAGGCAATCCGTCAAACTATTTTCTTCCGCAGCAGTTTGAAAACCCTGCGAATCCGGCCATCCATGAGGCAACAACGGCAGTTGAACTCTGGAATGATACCGACGGGAAAATGGATATCCTCGTTTCCGGTGTCGGCACAGGCGGGACTATTACCGGCGTAAGCAGGTATTTCAAGCGTACCAGAGGAAAACAGATCATTTCTGTTGCCGTTGAGCCCGTTCATTCCCCCATACTTACCCAGACAAGAAACGGCGAAGAGCTGAAGCCGGGCCCCCATAAAATACAAGGCATCGGTGCCGGTTTCGTACCAAAGGTGCTCGACCTTTCCCTCGTAGACAGGATTGAGACCGTCAGTAACGATGAGGCCATAGAGATGGCCCGCCGCCTTGCCAGGGAAGAGGGGATCTTAAGCGGTATCTCCTGCGGCGCTGCAGCCCATGTGGCAGTAAAAATTGCCCATGAACCGAAGAATGCAGGGAAAATCATCGTTGTTATCCTCCCTGACAGTGGAGAACGGTATCTCTCAACACCTCTCTTCGAGGGAATCCTCGGCAGAGTTGAAAGCGCCGGTGCATCGGATGATCTCCTGTAAAAAGACGTGAGGACGACCGGTGGAACTGCTCTCATTACCCGAACCAGTTTGACAGGCGCTTAGCCGCAATACATGTCGACGACAGATCTTATATTCCTACAGCGGTTGTATGGTATAGGTTTCAACCTTCCCTGCAAGCGTGTTTTCAAGAACTTCGCTATGTTCAGGCAAAAACCTGATACAGACTCCGCAGTCGGAACTCATCGTTCGCGGTACCGGGATGATCTTGTGCGGCACATTGGCCTCTTTCAAAACGCGCTCGGCATGCAGCGCATGGCTCACTGACTTAAAAAGCGCGACAAGATATTTCACAGAAGGTTCCGTCATGGCCGAACAATGCGTCCCGCGCGGGAGAGTGTACCGGCTATGTCGTACATGTTCGAGACAGCACCCGCAGCCACCTTACCAACAAGATCGAAATAATTGATGCATGTGCCGCATACGAGCATCTTGACGCCCTTTCCCTCGAGTTGTTTGAGGTCATCAAGCACATCAGACCCTTCCGCTGCGAGCTTCACGCCGGCGTTGTAAAATATCATCACGTCAGGTATTGTTTCGAGTTCTGTCAGCGTATGGATAAATGCCCTCATAAGGACAGACCCGAGCTCGTCGTTTCCTTTTCCCATCGTATCTGAGGCAATTACATAGACAGTGGGGCCGACAGCGGCCAAAGGAGCTTCTGTATGGCAGGGTGAACATTCCTGCGGCAGGTTTTCCGGGGCTGCACTGCTTTGTTTCTTCAGGTGTATTCTGAAAATTCCATCCGGTTCGCCGGCAATCTCAACGGAACAGCCCGAACCCAATGCAAATCTACTGATATTTTCCTTTGCCGTTGTATTGTCTACCAGCACAACAACGTCGTTGTACGCCTCCAGAGCCTTTTTGGTGAGAATAACCGGTTGGGGACAGGCAAGCCCCTTCGCGTTGATTGTTATATCCGACATATCCCCCTCCTTTTAAAAGATTGATTTTGTTAAAACATCTATTATTCTTTTATTTTGCCGCCCGCTTACGCTCGACAGAGGCGGACAAGAACAGACGAATACCGATGAATAATCTTTTTGATAGCCGCCGACAATGCCGCCTATCAAATATTCAGCCCTAACGGGCGAATATATTAAAT
>CAYMTB010000509.1:0-1862 GCA_964393225.1 uncultured Syntrophorhabdaceae bacterium | reverse complement strand
AAGGGAGACGCAAAGATCAAAACGATTATCAAGGAAGGTGATCCCGTTGAAGAAATTCTGAAGGTTATCGGGGAAGAAAAGATTGATCTGGTTATCATGCGCGCCCACGAAGAAAGCCGTATCGAACGCTTACTGGTCGGCGGTAGTAACGATGCGATAATCCGGAAGATGCCCTGCTCCATTTTTCTGGTGAAGAACGAACCTGGACCGGTGGTCGCCTGAGTTAAAGGCTGATTCCGGCAGACAGAGGGTCTTTTCCACGGCCGGGTCTGAGATCTATCAGCGGCCTGAAGGTTTTAGATTGGTGGGAGTGTTGGCTCCTGACAGAGGTATGAGAGGCAGGTTATGAGTTGATAAAAAAACCGACAAAATAGTCTTAAAGTGCTGTTTTTAGGACAATTTATAAAAAACATGGTGGGCTTGCTTTTTGCACCCATGATGCTGTTTATAAAGCCAACATTTCTTATGGTAATCCACGATCACGGTCAAAAGGCTCTATACGCAAGTTGGAGGTGACAACTATGGCACATTTCGAAGTCAAAGCTGCTGCAAAAAAAACCATTCCTGACATGGGGTAAGCTGACTCTTATCAGCGAAAACGCCTTTCTGCAAAAACTTCGAGATTGCAAGTGGTAAATATGCTAATATTGGGATATTAGGAGGTGAACCATGTTTCCATTGAAGTCTTTGTTCTCTGTTATTATATTGTTATTAATCTCTGTTGCACTTTCTGGCTGTGTGACCACCGAGTACCAGGCACGGGGTTTCTTTGGTGATGGTTACACTGAAGCGAGGATAGGAGAAAAAACATATAAGGTTGAATTCCGATGCAATGAAATAACTCCGGAACCTACCTGTGAGGGGTATTTGTTCAGGCGATGCGCCGAGTTGACCATCAACGCCGGTTTTGACTATTTTGTTATGGAACAGCACACCACCATCATGAAGGAAGAGGATACGAATATCCCCGGACATTACAATACCGTAACCACCGGGTCCGGCAGAGACAAGACCACGGCCTACGTATATCAACCGGGTTATGTTGTTAAAAGCAGATACCCCTTATCGAGCGCAACGATAAAAATGTCCAAAGGGGTTGTTCCAAAAGATACAATGAATGTATATGACCCCAGGGAGATATTGAAATATGCAGGCAACTAAAATATGTATAATCGGTCGTTAGCACACAAAGAAGACACGGTTAGCTGCAAGATTTGTTTGTAACGTTGTCTAAATAACCTACTCCCTGAGGAGTTGTTTCAGCCTCTCCATGTCTTCCCAGACCTCTTTGACCCTATTCTGGTTGCGGAGGAGAAATGCAGGGTGGTATGTGGGAAGAAGCTTTATGCCATTATACGAGGTAAGCACACCCCTGATTCTGGTTATCTTCTCATCAACACCAAGTAATGTATTATAGGCATGTTTGCCCAGCGTACAGATTATCTTCGGACCGATAAGCTCTAACTGGGAAAGAAGATAATTCTTGCATGCCTCCGCCTCCATTGGTTCGGGGTCTCTGTTGTTGGGCGGCCTGCACTTGAGAACGTTACAGATAAATACTTCTTCCCGCCTCAGCCCGATCCTCTCTATCATCTGGTCCAGAAACTTACCGGCCCTCCCCACAAATGGTCTTCCCTGAAGGTCTTCTTCTTCGCCGGGGGCTTCTCCAACAAACAATAATTGTGCCCTTTCGCTTCCCTCTCCGAATACAGCATTCGTTCTTGTGGCAGCAAGGGGACATTTTTTGCACTCACTCACCTGTTTCCGCAAAAGGTGGAGTGTCACAGTGTTTTCCCTTTGAGAAACGTATGAGTCAATACCCATACCCTTAAGGGAAATAAGAAATCTACGCGGATCTATCT
>CAYMTB010000508.1:0-1867 GCA_964393225.1 uncultured Syntrophorhabdaceae bacterium | reverse complement strand
TCCTTGTTTTTGGCGCCAATGCCTCCCGGCGCCGCATCAAGCATGATGTCGACCTTGCCGAGAAGGTCCTCCATCAGGCCTTCGCAGGGAATGCCGCTGGTCTTGAAAAGCTCATATGCATCCCTGTTAACCGCAAAGAGCTTGTAGGGCATGCCCTTTTCCTTCAAAGCCATTATTGAAAGGCTGATGGCTGCATCCACGACACCGACCAACTCCATATCCTTCTGAGCCGCAACCCCGTCAGCCAGTCTCTGACCTATTACCCCATATCCCGCTACTCCGACTCTTACCATATCAATCCCCTTCCTTTACATTTTTACTGGCAGACTGCTCATCAATGACCTCTTGGCCGCATAAGCAATCTCTACCGATTTTAGTCCGTCTTCCATATTTGTAGGTGTTTCCTTTTTATTGGCGATTGCATCGATAAAATCCTTTATCTCATCGACATAAGACTGCGTGTACCTGTCCATGAAGAAATGAAGAGGCTTTTCCGAGATGATCCCTTCGCCGTTGCTTACTACAGCAGTTGAAGGCGTATCATTTGCTATCTCCACCTTGCCTTTCGAGCCGAACACCTCAACCCTCTGATCATATCCATAAGCCGCCTTCCTGCAGTTGTTGATCGTTGCAATTGCACCGTTTTCAAAGGTGAGAATTATCACTGCGCTGTCAATATCGCCTGCAGCACCGATTTCAGGATTTACAAAAACTGCACCCTTTGCATAGACCTCTTTGACTTCGGAACCTGCAAGGAAACGCGCCATGTCAAAGTCATGGATTGTCATGTCCATGAACATGCCGCCGGAAACCTTCACATAATTGATCGGCGGGGCATCCGGGTCTCTCGATGTGATGTTGATGAAATAGATTTTTCCGACCTGTCCATCATCGATCACCTGCTTTACCTTCCTGAAATTGTGGTCGAACCTGCGGTTGAAGCCTATCTGGAATTTTACGCCGTTGTCTTCAATTGCCTGCCTGGCTTCAAGAATCCTTCCGATGTCATGGTCAACAGGCTTTTCGCAGAAGATATGCTTTTTTGCCTTTGCGGCCTCGATTATATATTTAACGTGTGTATCTGTTGATGAGCAGATGAGTACAGCTTTTACCTCGGCATCGCTGAAGATCCTGCCTACATCATTCGTAAAGGTAACATCTCCAAGTTTATCCACCCATTCCCTTGATCCCTCGAATATATCGGCAACATACTTTACCTTCACATCAGGGATAAAATTAAGGATGCTCTGCGTATGTACCTTGCCGATCCTTCCTGCACCGATCACTCCAACAACCATTTTACTCATCTCATCTCTCCTTAAATATTCTATCTCTTATATCCCGATATTTTCCCTAATGAACCGCCTGGCCTTGAGCGCGTATTCGAACGGGTTCGCCTTTGAGGGGTCCTGTTCCGCTTCAACGACAAGCCAGCCTTTATAGCTGCTGTCACCCAATACCTTAAAGACATCCGAGAAGTCGATCATACCGTCGCCAGGGACCGTGAACACCCCTTCCCTTACTGCATTAAGGAAGCTCATCTTTTCAGTCCTAACCCGCTCAAGCACGCCTTTCCTGATATCTTTCAAATGGACATGTATGATCCTGGAAATATATTTTTCAAGCAGCTTTACATGATCGACCCCTGCAAAAACAGCGTGGCCGGTATCATAAAGCAGGAAGACATTTATCGTCCTTTCCATGAGTTCGTCGATCTCGGCCATGTTCTCGATGCCAGTTCCCATGTGGTGATGATAGCAGAGCCTTATGCCCTTTTCCCCGGCAAGTCCTGCAAGCTTTTCAAGACCTGTGACGACTTTGTCCCATTGCTCATTTGTAAATACTGGCTTTTTGAATAATACAGGGG
>CAYMTB010000507.1:0-1868 GCA_964393225.1 uncultured Syntrophorhabdaceae bacterium | reverse complement strand
TACGAAGAACCGCAAATTACGAATAGAACTGTAGTGTAACATGAGGATGAGCCACGACTGTAAGGAGTCGGCCCCATCCATTCGTTGGGCAATGATTTTCAGTTCTTTTGTCCTTTGTCAACGGCTGACCCCTCTGTTTCCCTCTCGGAATCTTGCGATGGAGGGAGGCCAGGATGGCCGTAAAATCGGCGTACCACGCGGTGGCGGCCGGACCCAGGCGACCGGCCTTGAGCGCCTCATGAAAATGCTGAAGAACTTGGTCGTCCTCCTCCTCGAGATACTTCCAGATGGTGTCTGTTTCACAATCTTTCTTGGACACCTTGTGACTGAAATAGGTGGGGTTTTCCCTGGTGATGACAGCTGGAGAGGCGCGATATTGTAGGGTGACCCGCCGGTTGCCCACAAAAAAAGCAGCATTCATGGTGAATTCCAGCGCGCAGAATTCAAACGGGCGGTACCAGGGATAGATGACAGCATAGCCGCCGGTTGGCAGGGACATGACCTCGGACAGCCCGGTCTCTTCCCAGCCGTCGGCCACCTCGGCCTGGCCCTTGGCCAGGGCGGCTCGCTGGGCCAGGACGTCAGCCCTGCCGACTACGCCGTTCCGGGGGAAAGACTGGATGGTTTCTACCGCCACAAAAAGAGTCACGCCGCCTGGTTGGGCAGGTTTTTCCGGCGAGACAGCGACTCCCAGAGGCACACGAAGGGCCAGGCCCGTGCCTGGGATGGAAACCTCCCGTGTCTTTCCGCCATCCGCCCCTTGGGCTGGAACAGTCGCCAGCAGGCACAATAACGCCGCCACAGGCAGCCAACAGAATTTGTGACTCAACATAAAGACCTCCTAAAAAACGTATGGATGAGGTTCCAGACGTGATAGCGATAAAAGAAGCGCAACCATGCATCCAAATAAATTCAGCATTGCGTATCGCTTGTCGGATTGCAAACGCTTAAAGAATATCCAAATCCTGAAAGTCCTTATTGAACACATATGATCCTGTCTGTGATTGCCCGGCTGATACGTCGTGTATATGCAAATTCTCAGTCATAGGAATATTCGCACCTTCTTTTGTACCGCTGTGAACTAACAACGATCTTTCAATTCTGCTTATCTCAGATTCCAAGTTATTTCGATTACGAAAATCAGCATACAATTTGTCTCTGAGGAAAAAAGGAATGTCATAATTATCAAGTCGTAGTGTTAAGATAACAACCTTTCTTCAGGAAATCTCCTTATGCATCGCAAGATACAATTCTTTTTTTACCCAATTCGAGCTAACAGAGTTTTTTGATATTATGGCAATGACAAAATCGGCGTCTTCTATACCGTCAAATATCTTTCCGACGATTGACCCTCCTAAGGGTATTTCGATCTCATCTAACCATACATCGTGATTCTTTGCCTTTAATCGTTTATAAAGAGCACGAGTGAATATCTTGTCATTAGAGTTGTGACTTAGAAATATCTTTGCCATTTTATATTTAGCCCATGCATGCCCAACATTTAAGTTTACAGAAAAACCCCTGCCTTATTCTACAGAGGTTTTTCCGTATAATCCTTCCCGTAGTCGAGATATACAGAATTCATCATCATCGGAAGTAACAGTATAGCTGATGTAGTCAGCCATCCGACGGCCATTGTGGTGGATATAATACCTATTATGAATGAATTTAACTGCGTTGACTTGTTCAACAGATTGATTTTCCCGCCCATGAAATGATTCTCCTATAATTCAGACGGAAGTTCAAAGAAAAATGTTTTGATTCCTAACAATTACCATTAGAAACTCACAACACTTTAAAGATGCTTGCTCTGCGCATTTCAGTCAACTATATTTAATTCCTCCTTCAACAAAATATGTTTTACGGCT
>CAYMTB010000506.1:0-1878 GCA_964393225.1 uncultured Syntrophorhabdaceae bacterium | reverse complement strand
ATAGTCGATTGGGCGGTATTGCAGATCGTCATCGCAAAATTTGTCGTTGACCTGCCCATAAAAGATAATGAATCGCTCGCCTTCATTAAGGCATATGTTTTGGGTCAAACGTGTGACGCTCAACGTGACGACCTCGTTTTGGTTTGAACGGGACTGGTTTTCCGTTGTTTCAGATTTATCAAGTCACGGTATTCAGGCATTGCATGGCCTAAGTGCTCAAGTTCGCCAATGTTTAGCCCTTCAAATTCCTTCAACGCTGATGAAATTTGCTGCGATCTTTGTAGCAATATTGTTGGATCTATATAGGTTTCGTCATAAGAGTTAATAGTTACAGAATTTTTCCCGTACTCGTTGGCAACGGGACTAATAAGCGTTACCACCTCGCTGCCTGCAATATTTTTCAATTTGATTATATAGGCGTTCCTCTCATCATCTTGTTCGTAAATAGAATCTTGAACAGTGAATCCCTGATGGTTAAGGGCTGCGGAAACCATCTCGGCGATTTCGAAGCGCAGATGAGAAGCAAGGATATTCTGACGCGCATGATCAACTATCTCAAGTGGTTGTGGCTTCAACACATCAATACTATTTAATATTTCGTTCACTTGATCAATCGTTAAGTTCGCTTCGTTTTTTTTCAGCCTTTCATCAAGTGATTTAACCTCTTTCTCAAAGGCTGATAATTCCCCACTGGTCCAATAATCAACCTCCATTTCTATGCTATCCCATTGACCATTGACGCCAAGGTCTAATTGACGTTTGCGGTTTAAACGCGCTGTCTCAAGCAATTCCCGGCAATCCTGTAGAGCCTGTAGATATATTTTATTAAATTCGCGTTGCTTTTCCAGCACAAATACCCTTAAGTCATTAACCTTCCAGTAGGCATTTTGCGCGGTACTGAGAGCTGCATCGGACATGTTAGCATCTATATTGTTCATGGCATCTTCAACGTGTCTGCGAATCTTCGGCATTTCAGCAGGCGCAAATCGTTGATGTGGTAGCTCATCTGTTTCACGCAATAACTGTGTTAAATCGACCATAAATGCTCTGGCAATTTCCTGTTTCCTTCTTGTATCGGAAACTATTGCATTTATCTGCTGCTGTAGCCCATCTACAGCAGCTTCCCGATTCCGATTTTCTTGTTCAATCATCGTCGTGAAATTTTTATCCTGCTGCTTTATGTCTCGTTGACACTGATTCCGTATCTCATTAACCCTGTTCTGAAGCTCAGCCGACAAATTTCTTAATCGGTATTCATTATTCTGCAACCGTTGAAGTTCCCTCGCTTCAACGGAAACATAAAGATGCTTTCTGCCGCTCATGGGTTCTCCTCTCCTTTTCAATAGGTATTGCATCCCAACCTATTTGACATAAGGGTGGTGGCATTCAGTTGCTCCTCCCTTGTTTTTGCTTGATGTCTCGTTGTATCGGCACCTTTTCCTGTTTTCTTCGCCATCAAATCTCGTCACCGGGCATGGTTTGCATCACGGGATTTTGATTGCACCCTGGATACCTGCATGATGCCAAGCTCTTTAAATTTCCTTTTACAGTTTTCCATACTTATACTCAATCATCTTCATCCCATACGTCCTCTCCAAGCTCCGCATAATAAAATGTCCTCTGGCCATATTCTGGAAATGGTCCATGAAGATGGAATTGATCAACGCGCCCCCGGCCGCACCGATGACAGGGACGGCAGATGTGGCAGCTTTTTGAGACACTGTGGCTCCAAATCGAGAAGCGATGGTTGCAATCAACCTGATCAATGCCGGAGCGCCTTCACGGCGTAGTATCCGCTTTCTGCTGCATTGTCTTTCTCGGAGCTGCCTCCTAGAGCAAAGACCTCCAGACAAGCCAGTTTTGTTTCAATCATCTGGA
>CAYMTB010000505.1:0-1881 GCA_964393225.1 uncultured Syntrophorhabdaceae bacterium | reverse complement strand
ACTGACCTAATTCCATGATAATACCTCCTGTCTGCTCATAAAGGTTCCGTTGCAATTCGTTGTCAGTGGCGGGAAATCATTTATCTGATGAACTTGAAAAACTTTTTTGAATTTTATTAAAAATCTCTTGAAGAGTCAACAAAATATCTCCGCCATTTCAAAGGGGGACGGATAGAAAAGGGTTAGTGATTGTAGTGCTTTTTTCTATGATCTGTTTGTGCTGGAGATCCTCGGAATATAGAATTGGGCAATTCATTTTCATGGCTGATGACACGATCAAACTGTCCCAATAGGAAAAGCGATAACGCATGGACATCTCGATGGCTGCCGCAATAGTCCTGTCATCTACGATATCCATTCGGTACAGCAGGAAAAGGTTATTTGCCACATCGGACAGGAGTTTCATGTCAACACGATATTTCGAGGACATGATCCAGATGAACTCATTGACCACTTGCGTGCTCATGCAGATCGACCGATCCGTCAGGAGTTGGACGGCAATCTGTTTTTTCTCCGGTTCGGTTTCGGAGTAGGCATAAACAAGGATATTGGTATCGATAAAACATGGATTAAGTTTATCGATCATATATCTCTTCCCGTCGAAATCGCCACTTGGACGTATCAATGCGAATGGTGTTCATAAGCAGGCGATCCTCCAGCCCCTCTTCGACAGTCACTTCCACATTCAGAGTCTTGTTGATGAAGTCTTTGGGCAGGTGGATGACGAGAAGTCCATCCTCAGATTTGACCGTGTCTCTATGGACATGCATAACTCCTCCTCATGTTTCATGTTACAAGTCCGAAAAAAACTTATGTTTTGTGAGCAGGATATACTTTTGAGGCATATGGGGTCAAGCGAAAAGAGATGATGATGTATGCGCTATAAAATCATGTCGGAAACTGCGCCGTTTAACCTCCTCCAGAAACTTTTCGTTGTCCAATCAGGAGGTCATTGAGAAACTTCTTCCTGAATTCCTCCGGCTCCAGGATGGTGACGTTCGGAAGCCACGATTTCAGTATGTGTTCAATTTGAGGTCGGGCGTAGCGGAAACCCTTTTGCGATTCCGGGAATTTCTCGCCCCGGCGATCACTGAGGAGAGCTGCGTCATCGTCGGCCTGTTTCATGATACGGGGAAACTTGGAATGCCTGGTAAACCGCTATATCTGCCAAATGACAATGAATGGATGGTAAAGAATCGAGGGATACGCTATAAGATCAACCCTGACGTGGTGGCGATGGGACTGGCAGTCCGCAGCCTTTACCTTGTAACACAATACATAGCCCTCACCGATGCCGAAGCCCAGGCCATCGCCTATCATGACGGACAGTACATTGATGACAACAAGAACGTGGCCCATAAAGAGGACCCCCTGACCCTCCTTCTGAACTGGGCCGACTACTGGACGGCGCATATTTACGAAGAAGAAAGGGATGTGCGATAAGAGTTTTCTTGATGTGACGATTAAAAAAATGACTACGGAAATCATGAATAATAAAGAGGTTAATATCGTGAAGGCACTTGATACGATTAACTTAATTTTTGAGCGGTGTGCAAGCGGCATAAATTCGCTGCCTCCGACGGTATTGTACAATGAAGGTTGGATGCTCAGGTTGTTACTGGAATGGTTTTCTCAGCAGCCTGCCTCCGGACACCCCCTGGACTTTTCAGAAGGATCTCGGTGGTATTCTGAGGCGCTTATCCCGTCTGCTTTCTTGCCCCGAAAACAGGGAGACAAATTTGCCGAGACATGGACCCATGCAGATGGTGTCATTGGTCATTTTAAAATTGGTGAAAATAGAGATACTGACCTAACTTTACTTGCAGATGCAACTACTCTCAAGGTATTGGAAGCAAAGATGCTCAGTAGGCTGTCTAAGGG
>CAYMTB010000504.1:0-1883 GCA_964393225.1 uncultured Syntrophorhabdaceae bacterium | reverse complement strand
AAAACGATATGGGTTGTGGGTTCCAACAATGTCTACTAAAAGGGGTACACATCACACGAGTCAGCGTAGTATCGAGGCTTAGACCGAGGAGCTTAAAGCTCTAAGGGCCTTGAGAACGCTGGAAACAAAATATCGCCAATTTTCGGCGATATTTTGTTTTAAATCAGTAATCATGCAACCAATACCAATACTGATTTTTCAAATCCTCCGTTAGCTCGTAAGTATTCGCATGAGACAAAACACCCAAGTAAGATTGCATACTTTGGTGCAGATGACTTTCAGGAATTAATCCTTTCTGATAACACAACATTTTCTTGCGTACGTTTCTTAGAACCCTCTTTTTTGTTTTTGCGCGTAGCAGTCGATAATGTGGAAATATGACATACCCAAGGAAATCTATACCTTCATGGAATTTCCGAATAGATATCTTGTTCGGATGTAATTCGAGTTTCAGTTTTTCTCGCAAAAACTCCTGCAATTTGGGCAATAATTCTTCGAGATATTTTTTGTCTTCTGATATAATCATGAAATCGTCGGTGTATCGCGCATAATTTTTCACACGAAGTCCATGCTTAACGAATTGATCAAACTCGTTCATATAAATGTTGGCAAAAATCTGCGAAGTCAGGTTGCCGATGGGCACCCCTTTATTGGTATTTTTAGTAAAAAGCGACAGCGTTTTACTCTCTCTCTCTCTCTCTCTCTCTCGTAGTTCCGCTTTTTTCGTAACTTTCAATAATTTCTTCCAGAAGAGAAATCGTCTTTTGATCCTTGATTTTCGTATTAAGGATGTCTTTAAGTGCTTGGTGGTCAACGGAATCAAAGAATTTTCTGACATCGCACTTCAAAGCGTAGCATTGGCGGGTGTTGTTCTTGCTTTCTGTGCGAAGCATATTGGCAACTTTCTCCACACCCTTGTGGGTGCCCTTGTTGATACGACACGAATAAGAGTCGTTGATAAATGTCGGCTCGAATATTTTATTCAAAACAGCAAAAGTGGCGTGGTGAAGCACCCGATCTCGGACAACAGCCTTATGTATCCGTCTGATCTTCGGATCATGTATCCAAAATCCCTTGTATGGCCCGTGCCGATACGTTTCATTCTTCAAGTCGCGATACAGGTCGAAAATATTATGTTCGATATTCAGCTCAAACTCTGCAACGTCAGGCTTGTTCCTTTTATCAGACTTGAATATCTCCCAAGCTCTGAATAGAGACTGGGGAGAAATTATTGACCAATATAAATCCTTATAAATTTTCATATATGAATGACTTAGACATACCAATTTTCAAGAAGAGTTACGATCTCTACAAAGATTTCTAGAATCTGCGCCTATCCGTTCCTAAGCAAGACCGCTATACGCTCTGGCAAAAGTGCGAAAGCCTGCTCATCGATGTGTTAGAAGGAATCATTTTTGCAAGTCAGCAGTCAAAGTCGGATAAACTGCCGACCTTGGAGAAAACGAGTGTCAAACTTAACTTTCTGCGAGTCTGTATTCGCCTCATGAAAGATGTAAAAGCGATTGATGCTAAGAAGTACATCATCATTGAAGCCAATCTCGACGAAATAGGGAGGATGCTCGGAGGGTGGATCAAATCAACAAAGGATCGTTAACAGAAACTTCCGCTTTTTGGCGGAAGTTTCTTGGATAGAGCTATGACTGCCTGGCAGCCGACAACCCGATGTTGTCGTTGCGGTTGTCGTCCCAATAGTTGTTGACGTTGAGCCCGTCGGAATCGAAGTTGCCGACGTTGACACGGTTACCGTCCGAGTCGAGATATTGCCCGCTTCCATCTGTGTCACCAAGAATCGAGGTTTACTACCTTTGCAGGTCTATATCCTCTCATCTCTGAATTTTATTCGGAAGCAACCTCTTTCAAAG
>CAYMTB010000503.1:0-1883 GCA_964393225.1 uncultured Syntrophorhabdaceae bacterium | reverse complement strand
CTAAAAAAGAGCGTGGCCGCTGTCAAGCATATATAAAATATTGCTGCGGATATCCCTGGACAGACGTCAGGACGTGCACTGTTCACTGCCATACGAAAACCTCCTGGCTTTCAACTGCATTGTAAATTGAAGTATTAAGGTAACTGAAAGGTGGGTCTTATAGAAGAAAGGTCAAGTCTTGCAAGGATGCGCTTAACCTTGATCCTCATGCTCCTTTTCTTAATTATACTGCAATGTTAATTAATATACAAGTAAAAGCTCTGTTATAGAATTACTTAATGCCGCTTGTAATAGTGCATGTTTCTAAAACGTTTCAGACTAACGGTTTCAGTAAGGAGTGCTCAGCAGCAATGAAAATAGAGTTCCCTTTATTTTGCCGGGGTACCTTATATCGATTATCGGTTTTGCTCATCTTCCCTCTTTCCTTTGCCATGAAGAAATTATATCGAACCGATTGATTGCTTTCTGTGAGGAAGAAAGACATCCATTAAATAAAAAAATTCCATCTGCCACCGATTTGAAATGCTCCGTCTGTTACACCGATAAGCCATTGCTCCCGCAAAGATGCATTGAATAGTCGTTTATGAATGGTAAAACCAGTGAACCTGCTTTCCCCGCAGCCTCTCCGGTACACGCGAAAGAAACCCTGTCTCACGTAGAGTGGGCGGGAAGAAAAAAAGGGCTGGTGAACTATGATCGATCTCCCGGATATGCTTTGGAGAGGTTTGCTGTCACAGTGACAGCAACTTCTAAAATCTCCGGAAAGTCAACATAGAAGCTGTTTTACAAGATATTGCTATTTTAGAGAAACTGACTGGGGTCAAATCTTTATTCTTGACATAGGAGGCGTTTTATTTCATCGAACGTCTTTGCCGTTTCCTCGTCATTCTGAAGTATTCCTGCAAGACGTTTCCTTGCCACACTCACAGCGCTGTAATCAATGCCCATAAGTTCCCCGATCTCTCTCTGGTTCATCCCGCCGTACCGGTAGAGCATCTCCATGGCAAGGGAACGGGCGATACCCTTGTAGCCTTTCTGCAGGAACTCTTCTGTGTGCAGATTGAGAGAGTCGGTAATTGTCTTGAGAATCTTGTCAGTTTGTACCGTTTTCATCATCTGTCTTACGGCAGGCTGTTCCCGTTTAATGACAGTTATCTTCGTCATGAGTTGTTCAACAAACGATGTCTCTCCGATAATCCCGTGTCCTTTCCCTTTTTCCAGGGGGTTTATCGTGAGTGTTATGCCGCTTTCCACAAACTCCCTGTAGCGTTCTTTCTTTCCTCCGAAATATGCAAGTATTTCCTCTGTTGATAGAAAAGGGTATCGGGTGCGAACACTGTAGTCATAATAGCTGCTCCATCTGTAGCTCTTTAATGAGGCGATCTTTTGGTCGACGTTTAACCCTTCTTTAATACGAACCGGATTTAGGTGAACATACCGGGATACTTCCAGCAGATAGCTGTCGGTGTCTATAACGAAAGATTTATACCTGCCCTGGTAGAGATGCCCCGTTCTTTTGTAGCGTTTGTTGATGAAGGCGGTGTAGGAGATGTTAAAGTGGCGCATGAATTCCTGAATGTTTGCCAAAGGCGTTTTTACAATGAGATGGAAATGATTTGTCATGAGCACAAATGCAAGGATATCGACCCGGTAGATTTCAGCGGAATGTTTTAGGAGGAAGAGGAACTGTCTCCGGTCAAACTCATCCGGAAAAATTGTCTGACCGGCATTGCCTCTGAACGTAACATGGTAGCAGGCGTTTTCAAACTGGATGCGCAACTGGCGGGCCATGAGGTAATATTAAAGAGAAAATAAGGGTAATGTCAAGAATAAACGGGCTGTTGCCCAAACTATAGATTTTGTCGTACACCCATGCCTTAGCA
>CAYMTB010000502.1:0-1884 GCA_964393225.1 uncultured Syntrophorhabdaceae bacterium | reverse complement strand
GTCCACCTCCATAACGAGAATATATCACAGTGTCATCTTGAATGCAATATGGAATTAGTAGACCTTCAGTTGTGCGGAACCAAACCAAGGACGCAAAAGAGTTACCTGCGCGAAGTTGAGAACCTAGCAAAATACTTTAACCGGTCACCGGCGGAAATGGGAGAAGCAGAACTCAAGGAGTACATGCTTTACATGATAAATAAGCGGCATCTGTCCGAGGGGACATTCCAGTTCTATGTAGCGGGCCTTAAATTTTTCTACAGAACGACGCTAAAACGCGACTGGCCGGTGGAGAAGATCAAGAGTCCCCGGAGCAAGAGAAAACTTCCGGAGGTTATGGATCTTTCGGAAGTGGAAGCCATTTTTTCTGTGACGAAGAACCTCAAGCATAAGGCAATTTTGATGCTCACCTATTCTTCAGGACTGAGGGTAAATGAGACAGCAAGACTTAGACTAACCGATATCGATAGCAAGCGGATGACGGTTAAAGTAAGTGAGGGCAAGGGCGGCAAAGATCGCTACTCCATTTTGTCCCAAACTACCCTTGAGTGCCTGCGGCAATACTGGAAAAAATATCGGCCCACAGAATGGCTGTTCGAAGGGCAAAAGAAGGATAGCCACCTCTCCATAAGTTCGATTCAGCAACTTTTTCAAAAAGCCAGAAAGCGTGCCGTAAAGGATTCTTCCTTCCCGTAAGGGTCATGTCGGCGTTGTTCAGAGGCAAGTTCCTTGACCACCTCAAACATGGTTTCAAAAATGGTGCTCTTGTCTTTCCTGGCAGTATTAGTCATCTCAAAGAACCAGGCAACTTCGAAACCTTCAGAAAACGATTCTATGAAAAGAAGTGGGTCGTCTATTGCAAACCGCCCTTTGGTGGCCCTGAAGGCGTTCTTCAGTACCTCGGCCGATATACCCACAGAGTTGCCATCAGCAATAACCGCATCCTCGCCAACCGGGATGGCAATGTTTCTTTTCTATGGCGGGATTATGCCGACGATAGTCGTAAAAAGACTATGACGCTGAAGGCAGATGAATTTATCAGAAGGTTCCTGCTTCACATATTACCCGAACGCTATGTGCGTATACGCCACTCAGGTCTCCTGGCAAACAGAAACCGCAAAAACAACATTGCTGAATGTCATAAGATGTTAGGCGGGGAAAATGTAAAAAAAGAAAAGAAACAGGAAACCTGGCAGGAACAGCTCCTCAGAATCTGCGGGATCGATGTCACGGTCTGTCCCATATGTAAGAAAGGTAAAATGTGCAGAATAGAACGTCTACTTCCCGTCAGATGCAAAAGCCCGCCGGAGTTATTGATATGATGATCGTTTGCAATGAAAAACCCATATCCCCTGCTTCCTGCGAAAAGAACATTCTGTTTCGCTACGGTATCTTATTGCCCAAAATTGAATATGCGTCCATAATCCTATCAAGAATGGGACAATCTATAACGTTTTTGCTACCCTTTCATAATCAATCTCAACCTAAAACGTACATCGTTTGCGCTGCTTCACCTGTTTATCTGTATGAAACAATCACAAGTACACGATTGAAACACCATAGCTTACGACACGCGGCATAGTTCTTCAAGCGTCAATCCAAAATTGAACCAACGTCTCGAATTTGATCGCTCTTGTCTGTCTCTCAACTTTGGATTGACGCTAATTCGAAATGAAGTATATTTGATAATATTGCTTGATGCTTGATTTCAGGAAGCTATGCCTAAAAAAACAATTACTGAATCAACGGAATCCCTCTGCCCATCTACAAAGTAGTAACTTTCAGTTTGGGATTTGAGTGAGGATTATCATTTGAAATGCTTGCATGACGCAACCATCACCGGTGGGAACGAAGCGCATCGGAGTAACCATCCGTGTGCATGGT
>CAYMTB010000501.1:0-1890 GCA_964393225.1 uncultured Syntrophorhabdaceae bacterium | reverse complement strand
GGTGAAGTTATAAGGAGATGGGAATCACTTAGGTATATGATTTAAAAATGATTCTAAAATCATGAAAACAGATAAAATGAAAAAGGTATTAATCGCGCTGGATTATAATCCAACCGCACAAAAAGTAGCAGAAGTAGGATTTTCGTTAGCGAAATCTATGGGTGCTGAAGTTATTTTGTTGCATGTAATATCTGATCCTGTCTATTATTCTTCAACAGAATATTCTCCGATAATGGGGTTTAATGGTTACATGGATATGGCTCCGTCACTTTTTGACAATGCTGATGAACTAAAAAAAGCATCTCAGCTTTTTCTTGACAAATCAGTACACCACCTTGGTGATGAAAACATTAAAACCCTTATAAAAGAAGGCGATTATGCCGAATCTATTTTAAAGGCTGCGAAAGAATTGCATGTTGATATTATTATTATGGGTTCCCATAGCAGGAGATGGCTGGATGAGATCCTGCTGGGAAGTGTTACGGAAAAAGTTTTACATCATACTTCTCTGCCGCTTTTCATTATTCCAACCAAAAAACAAAACTAATATAAAGCTAATAAACAGAACATATGGAAGAATATAAATTATTCACCTCTGAAAAGCTTGGATCTGTCGAAGTTAAAAATCGTATTGTCATGGCGCCCATGACAAGGTGCAGGGCTATCGGAAACATACCTAATGAACTGATGGCTGAATATTACAAGCAACGGTCAGGCGCCGGGTTGATTATAACGGAGGGAACATCCCCCTCACCCAATGGATTAGGTTATGCCCGCATACCCGGAATCTTTAACGAACAACAGGTCAATGACTGGAAAATGACAACATCAGCCGTACATGAGCTTGGAGGGAAAATATTTGTACAACTTATGCATACCGGAAGGATAAGCCATCCCCTGAACATGCCTTCCGGGGCACAGATACTTTCACCCTCAGCAGTCAAGGCAGCCGGACAAATGTGGACCGATTCGAAACAGATGCAGGATTTTCCGGTACCAACAGCAATGACACCAGAAGATCTCTCACGTACAAAAACAGAATATGTCAGCGCGGCGCTCAATGCATTGGACGCAGGATTTGACGGGGTCGAGCTGCATGGGGCCAATGGTTATCTGCTTGAACAGTTTTTATCGCCTGTAAGCAATATCCGCAAAGATAGTTATGGAGGAAACATCGAAAACCGCTGCAGGTTTGTGATTGAAGTGGCTGATGTTGTTGCTGAATCAATAGGAAAAGATAAAACGGCCATCCGTTTGTCTCCTTATGGTGTCGCAAGTGATATGCCCCCCTACCCTGAAATTGATGCCACCTATAAATACCTGTCGGAAAAACTGAATAACCTTGGGATTGCATATATTCATCTTGTTGACCATTCTTCCATGGGATCTCCTGTTGTACCCATGGAACTGAAGAAACAGGTAAGAAATATTTTTAAAAATACGATTATTCTTTCCGGAGGCTATGATAAAGAAAGGGCTGAGGCAGATATCGAAACAGGCCTGGGTGACCTGATTGCATTTGGTCGTCCATTTATTATCAATCCCGACTTTGTCGAAAGGTTGAGAAACGACTGGCCATTGGAACAAAATCTCAATATGGATGCCTTTTATTCTGCTGATGAAAAAGGATATTCCGATTATCCGGACTTTCAGCCGAAAGTGTGAATCATGTAAGAAATCTGTATAGTTATGTAACAATTTCCCCTTTGATTGAGCTTACCTTTATACATAATTTACCGAACAGAGGTAAATCCTAAATTAGTTGTACTTATACAATCAACATTTGTTATTATATGCGACCCTAATGTTAAAGCACTATAACTAACAATTGCCCCATTACAAGTATAATATGTCACCGTACCTAAAGCAGTAACATTTGCTCCTGTGTTA
>CAYMTB010000500.1:0-1893 GCA_964393225.1 uncultured Syntrophorhabdaceae bacterium | reverse complement strand
GCAACTACTATTTTGAACCAGTGGGTGCGAGCATACAGAAAAAAGCGTTTTTGCCCCAGCCCCAACATTTGTGCCACCAAGTGCGAATGAGTCCTTTTTTACCACACCTCTCTGTTGAGCGCTCCTTCCTGAAAGGGAGTTCCAGGGTTTTTTCTGGACAAGCATCCTTTCGAGTGGTAATGGTAAAGAGAGGTTTAATGGTTTTGCACAAGCCAGTAGGAAAAGGTATTCAAAAAATAAAGATTGCCTGCGAATGAAAAGCGCTGTTATGGGCAGCCAGGTGAAGAACAGATAAGGAAGTTTCTAGTACGGTGTTATGAAAAAACTGTATCAAGAAGAAAAATGGAAGAGTCATTCAAGTAAACGCTCCGAAACTGTCTTGAAGTCGCGAAGCAGAACGAGAAGAGGGCGAGGTCCGGCAAAGAAGAGCGCTATCTATACATACCCAAAGGTATGGAAACATAAGAATAGTGTAAGGATTATCGCGCCAACCAATTTTAGTCTAGTCGAAAATCCGGAAGAGATGCTAAATTTTTTTCACGACGTAAGGCTCTACCTGCAGAGAGGTGACAAGATCTTTTTTGATATGGCAGGCATCGGCAAAATGACAACAGACGCCATACTGTACATGTTATCACGCTTCGAGAATTATAAGCAGCAATTAGCGAGATGTGACATTTCCGGAAATGTCCCAGACAATGAGGAGTCGCGTAATATATTCATACAATCCGGATTCTATAGCTACGTTAGAACCACTTCTCGCAGCCTGAAAAGCAACTCCGATATACTTACCGTGCAATCAGGGACTCGGGTTGAACCAAGCATTGCGCAACAAGTGGCTCGCTTCGCGAGGGCACGCATAGGGAGCACGGACAGGCAAATATCAAAAAGCATTTACAGCACCATGATTGAATGTATGGCGAATACAAGGAACCATGCTTACAAGGACTCAGGTAAATGGTGGCTGATGGCGGCTTTTCGAGAACAGTCTAAAGCTGTTCATTTTACGTTCCTAGATAACGGCCTCACTATACCTACGACTGTAAAGAAGAGTATGAAAGAATACGTCACTCATCTCGCGGGGACCATGTTGCCAGTGCGGACTAACCAGGACTGTGGGTTAATCGAATCAGCACTAAAAGGTGAATTTCGGACGAAAACTGGTATGCTGTTCAGAGGTAAGGGCCTTCCAAAAATTTATGAATATTCAACAAATGAGGATATAAAGAACCTTGTTGTCATTTCTCATAATGGGTATGTTGACGTCGGCAGCGGGAATAGTCACGACCTGAGCAAACAATTTTATGGAACATTGCTATCCTGGGATTTCGTCTGAAATTCTGGGGCAACCTTTGTCAAAAGGAGGTAACGAAAATGCAAACCATTAACATTGCCAAGGACTTTGCTAGCACTCCTGGGGCTAGATACAGGGTTGATGGCCCCTTTTCAGGGGAAGAGTTTAGAGAAGAATGCTTGGAACGCCACTTTCAAGATCTCGAGGACGATTCCAAAATAACCATCATTTTGGATGGCGCTGAAGGATACGCGACTTCTTTTCTGGAAGAGGCTTTTGGCGGATTGGCGAGGAAGTATGGGAAGAAAAGATGTCTAGAGAGGCTAACCTTTATTTCCAACGAGGATAGACTATTAGCTGACGAAGTAAAGTCGTACATCGAGAAATCTGATGTATGATGCTTTTAGTGGATGCCAAAGTTGATGTACAATACAGAAACGGAGGTATCAGGATGGAAAAGATTCCAAATGCAGTTTACACAAGGGAACTCAGAGAAGAAGCGGTAAAGATGATAACAGAAGGTGGAATGAAAGCATCGGAGGTCGCACGTATATTATCGATTCCCAAGTCAACCATAACCTATTGGATAAGGGCAGAGA
>CAYMTB010000499.1:0-1897 GCA_964393225.1 uncultured Syntrophorhabdaceae bacterium | reverse complement strand
ATATATACAACGGGGTCGCCCATACCAAAGATACCGTCCCCGTGAAAGAGAAAAACTATGATGTAATAGGGGTGAGAGGATGATGCTGCCTGAAATAGATGTGTATGCGGCGAATGTACTTTCAAAAGAAGAATTTGCAGTGTCCGGCCACAGGGCCTGTCAGGGATGTGCAGAGATACTGGCTGTCCGTTTAGTACTCAAAGGTTTCGGAAGAGACACGATCCTTGTTATGGCTACCGGCTGCATGGAGATTATATCTACCCCGTTACCTACAACAGATTGGCGGCTTCCGTGGATCCATGTTGCCTTTGAAAACGCTGCTGCTGTTGCGTCAGGCGTGGAATCAGCTTTAAAAATTCTTATGTCAAAAGAAAAGGTTGAAAAGAAGGATATCCACGTTGTTGCCATCGCAGGTGACGGCGGAACAAGCGATATCGGTCTACAGGCGCTCTCCGGTGCCCTGGAGAGAGGGCATAAATTTACCTATATATGCGTGGATAATGAGGCATACATGAATACCGGTATCCAAAGTTCTTCATTAACCCCTTACGGTGCTGCAACTACTACTACCCCCCCCGGTAAAAAAAGCATAGGACAATCTACATGGAAAAAGAACATGCCTAAAATAGCAGCCGCACATAACATTCCTTATGTGGCTACAGCGTGTCCATCCTACCCTTTTGACCTCATAAACAAGGTAAAGAAGGCCCGTATGATTAATGGCCCCTCGTATATCCATATCCTTTCGGTATGCCCTACGGGGTGGAGGATACCTTCGGACCAGGCTATCAGGTATGGAAGGCTTGCAGTTGAAACAGGTGTGTTTCCGCTCTATGAGATAGTAAACGGTAAGTACAGCCTTACGTACAATCCGGAACCGCTGAGACATATGGTTGATTATTTTAATGGACAGGGGAGATACAGACATCTCACGGTGAAAACGATATCAAAAATACAGGAGAGGGTTAATTTAGACTGGAAACGGCTTAAGTATCTGTGTGGACTCAAGTAAGCACTAAGCAGTCGGTCCTTAGTGTATAGTCCGTAGTACTTAGTTAAGAAAAAAAGGGGGTTTCATGGAAGTAGACACCGGAAAGCTTAATTCAATTATACAAAAATATAATGTTGATAAATCATACATTCTTGCAATATTTCAGGATATTCAGAGGACATACAGGTTTCTGCCGAAAGAGGCAATAAAATACACCTGCGAGCAATTAGACATACCATTCAGTAAAGGCTATGAGGTTGCAACGTTTTATAAGACGCTGTCACTTAAACCACGGGGGAAACATACGATTCATGTATGTCTTGGTACTGCCTGTCATCTCAGAGGCGGGCCCAATGTTGCCGATACCTTTGAACGTGAGCTTCAGGTGAAAATAGGCAATACAACAGGAGATGGTAGTTTTACACTTGAAACGGTAAACTGTCTCGGCGCCTGTGCGCTTGCTCCGCTTGTAAGGGTGGATGAACAGGATTTCGGTAAAACAACACCCGGAGGCGTAAAAAATATAATCAACGAATTCAGAAATGGAGAATAATATGAATATGTCAGTGGCAGAACTTGACAGGATTGTCTCCGAATATAAAAATAAAACTGAAGGTTTTGAAAAGGTCGTTCTTATCTGTACAGGTACCGGCTGTGTATCATCAGGTGCCTTGAAGGTTTTTAAAGGATTACAGGACGCCATCTATTCAGAAGGGCTTGCGGGAAAGGTGTTAATAAAAAAGACCGGTTGCCACGGACTTTGTGAACGCGGGCCTATAATTGTCTTTGGAAATGATGAAATACTCTACCAGACGGTTGGGAAGAGGAACATTGAGGACGATGTTAAACTGCTCATTGCCACGATTAAAGACAATCAGATTGCCGATAAGCTCCTCTATAAAGGAG
>CAYMTB010000498.1:0-1911 GCA_964393225.1 uncultured Syntrophorhabdaceae bacterium | reverse complement strand
TGAGTTTCAATGCCTACCGCACTCCATTCCTGAAAAGGACATTTGATATCCTGGTAGCTGGGATTGCGCTTCTGATACTTTCCCCGTTCATGCTTCTGACCATGCTTGCGATCAGGCTGGAATCAAAAGGTAAAGTGTATTATTTTTCGAAACGGGTGGGTTCCAATTACAAGATTTTTGACTTTTACAAGTTCCGCTCGATGTACCCCGATGCAGATAAAAGACTTAAGGAAGTAGAGCATTTGAACCAGTATCTCAGTGAAAATGTAGAGGAAAAATGTACTGAATGTGCAAAGCTCCCCGAAGATCAATATTGTTCTCCCCTGGTTTATTATGACGGAGAGCAGATTTGTGAACGAATTGCAAACAAACGCAGAAGTGCCAGAAAGGCGTTTCTGAAAATTAAAGATGACCCCAGGATTACAACAGTGGGCAAGTTCATCAGGATGACCAGCATTGATGAATTACCTCAGCTTATCAATGTACTTAAAGGGGATATGTCAATTGTTGGGAACAGGCCGTTACCTCTGAATGAAGCTGAGGCCCTGACGAAAAAAAAATGGAGCAGAAGGTTCAGGGCTGCTGCCGGTCTTACCGGGTTATGGCAGGTTGAGAAAAGAGGGAGGTCAGGACCGATGTCTGAAGAAGAACGATTTGCCCTTGATAACTATTATGCTGAGCATAACTCCTTCTGGGGAGACATAATAATCATATTCAGAACCTTCGGAGCATTGTTTCAAAAAGAAAATGTATAAATGTCTGTGTTAAAAGCAAAAATATCATTGTATCAGAAGATGTTAAAAACAGCTTTAGTTCTGACTGTATTGCTTTTACCGTTTAATATCTTTAGCCAGAATTTCAAGGACACGACATATTTTAACCCTCTTATCGATGACGTCGTTCAGCGAATTCCGCCTCTTGAAGACCTTATTGACTCTGCTATTGTACATAACCCCCAGATAAAAAAGTGGGAAGCAGAAAGCCAGGCATGGAGATACAGAGCTAAATCAGCCAGCCGTTTATGGATGAGAAATTTTTATCTCGATTTGTATTTGGAATCGGGTTTATGGAGATCAAACACTGAAAATTCAATTGACCAGCAGCAAACTACATATAATTTCATGATCCAAAACAACCTCCACAGCCTGGGATATTTAGAGATCAAGATGCCTATGCTGGATTTGTGGGATCGTAAAAATCAAATCAAAATTGCCAACAAGGAAGTTGAGAAAGCACTGGCCACGAAGGATGAGGTCATCCTTGCCCTCCGACAGACAATTATTTCAAATTACAACCAGTTGATTGTTAATCAGAAAATTCTTAAAAACGCCAACGAGAGCGTTATTGCTGGTTCAATGAATAAAGAAATGGGTGATAAAGAGTTTCTTAACGGACAGTCAACCCTGTATGATCTTGCTTATATAATGGAAATGTACCGTGTTGCGGTTTACAATTATGAAACATCCAGAAATGCTTTCTTTAATTCTTATATGATGCTTCAGGAGTTATGCGGTTTCAGGTTCAACGTTATTAACAAAATTGAGTAATGCAAATCATCTACTTTGTAAAAATATTACAACGGCATGTATTACTCCTGATACTTGTTCCTCTGTTGCTTGCTGCAGTAGTCTTTTTTATTACACGCAAAGATCAATGGAATTACGTATCTGAAACTACGATCTACACAGGTGTCACCAGCGGTTCAACCTTACAGCAGCAGGCCTATGGAGATATTACAGTAAAAATGACCGTGTATGACAATCTTATAAACCTTATCAAATCGCGTCAGACTCTTGAAGAAGTTTCAGTATCCCTGCTCGCTCAGCATCTCCTTCTTGATCATTTTGATGAAAGGTATATAACAAAGGAACATTATGAAGAATTACTTGCAAAAGTTCCGGCTGAGATTAT
>CAYMTB010000497.1:0-1923 GCA_964393225.1 uncultured Syntrophorhabdaceae bacterium | reverse complement strand
AATCACTAATATATTTGCTTAACTTGATCCCCGTACAGGGCAACAAAATAGAAAGTTACAATAAGCTTATCGAGAGATACAATGGTCGAAACGAGAAGCATATATCATTATTCAAAAGCACCAGAGGGGGAGCAATAGAAATGCTATCTATCATAATACAGAGGGCCGTACTCAGGGTTGAGCGTTGTATCATCATAAATGCTGTCTTCACTATAGCTTGGTCTGCTTCGATTTGAATAATATACCATCATAATAACAGGTATAAAGGTAATCACAAAGCCTACAGCAGCGGTTATTGGAAGGTAATCACTAATATATTTGCTTAACTTGATCCCCGTACAGGGCAACAAAATAGAAAGCATCGGAACCGAAAAGACAGCCCAAGTTATAAACTTCCAGATATTTTCCTTTCTCTCCCTGTCATCCCCGGTTTTTGCCTCCACTCCATACGCTCTTGCAGCTATCCTCATGTTTCTGTCGGTACTCAGCAGGCATACATTATGTCCCTTATTCTTTAGACATATGCCTGTTCCTACGATCTGATTATCTGCCCCGCTATTCAGCATGTTCACATTTACCATGTCTTTTGTAATCGTTACATTTTTCATTCTCTGATATTTCTCTATACTCTGAGATGCCCTGCGGGAACAGTAGACAACATTTTCGTCACTGCTATTTTTGAGATAGTCAAGCTGTCTTATCACGGTACTTGGGATCACCACGTTGTGTCCTTTAATGCTTGAGATTATATCGGGATAGTTTATTAAAGCTGAAGTATCCAGAATATAAGTTTTAGTCATACCATACTCCTTTTTTTCGGATACCCTCCCTCAGCCAATGACGGTTTATCCAGTAAAGGGAGACTTTTTTGAAAATTGTTTATTCTCATTTATTGCTCCTGTTGTTTGCATATATATTACATCCAGGGAGCCGCAAATATAGTCTCCCTAAAAAAATTCTAACACAGAATTTCAATATCGTGACATTTTCTGAAAAAAATATTTATTGATTTCTGCGTTCTGATACTTAGCGCCAATCAAGAGTAAAGCCACCCCCAGAAGTAATACATATACAAATAATATTTTAGTAGGGTTTTCCGAACACTTTAAATTTTGCACGGTTGCCATCAAGGACAGTTGTTTGCCACTAACATATCAAACGACAAAATAAATACACAAACCATCAAATCAAAAACAAAGGAGAGAGGGATATGTTAAACATGCTCAGTATTTTCAAAAAAAAGACAGCAGAGGTGATAGAACAGGCGCCAAAAGTTGACGAGAAGTTGCGTCACGAATCAGGCTTGCTCGTCAAAAACGGGCAGGTACTGCGTATTCGCGGAACAGCTTACGAACCTGATACAGAAAAGCCTTTTGGCGCATGGGGTCAGATTACGCTCAGCGACGGGACAGAGTTTTTTTCGAGCTTTTCTTTACAGGATTACACTGGAAAACTAGAGGAAGCTCCATACATTGCCTTAATGAAAGCAATGGAAGAGGCTCAGATCGGTGATGTAGATGCTCTGCAGAAGTTTTGCAGGTCACATATGTCTCGGAACAGACGTTAGTACAAGCCGGGTTGGCAGAGCGAAAAAGCTTTGCAACGACCCGGCTTTTTTTGTTGGGATTTGCTCAACTCAGAAACAGTAATAGATGATAAAATATCAAGTAGACAACGAAATTTAAAGCGGAGGATGCATGACAGAAGAGGCACGACTCAAAGAGCAAAAAAGACTGAGGAATGTAACAAAGGAGGCATTGCTTAAAGACGGCTTACTTGATGGGCTAACACCGGAAGAAGAAAGAGAAGCAATCGAAAAAGGCTATCAGGCAATGGCCAAGTTACTCGACTCCGTAAGAAAGGTGTTAAGATCGGGAGAAACAAGAAAACTCGTCCTTACAGATAAAAGCGCAAAAATCATTG
>CAYMTB010000496.1:0-1934 GCA_964393225.1 uncultured Syntrophorhabdaceae bacterium | reverse complement strand
GTTCCTTGGAAATTCAAGGTTCATCCCCATCCTGTTCCATAAATCCCCCCCCCCTGTGACATGTCTAACGATTATATTTGGGTCTATGAAAACATATCTTAAGGACAGATATCAAATCAAGATATGCACATTTTAATCTTATTAATGTCCCCTATTATCAAAATAATTCTTATTCTGATTTAGTTTTATTGGAACCCCGACAAGGGCAAGTTCCCCACTCCTGGAAATAATCGCAGCCTCCGGGACGTTTTGCTTTATGTCATTAAAATGTTTGTCTTTTGTCAGACAATATACTCGGTTGTCTTTATTCATCAGTCTGTAAAAACCTTCTTTATCAACTGTCATTGATTTGTCATGCTCCTGGCCGAATGTAAGTTCGCCTATGGTTTCGACAAGCCTGACAGGCTTACGCGTGTAAAAGGTCGAGCTCTGGAAATATGTTTCATAGGCATATAGATGAGCATCACTTGGCAAGTCTTTCAAGATGTTTTTTGTGGACTTGATATTGTCCCAGTTTCCGGCAAAGAGAATGCCTGCAAGCAGCAGCGTTAGCCCGAGCATCGCATATCCCGGAATTGAGCCGATTTTCCTTCCGGCAACAATCGCCGCCAGTGTACCTGCTATAATTGTAAGACCACCCCAAAGACCGCACTTGAAAATAGGCTCAAGAGTTTCAGGATGATCTACATTGGATATGAATTCCCTGGGAACAAAGAGCTGAAAGACAATAAGTGCAACGCTTATTATCAGCCAGAGCGATGATATAAGGTTCAGGCTTAATCCCGATTTTTTATCGGATTCCCTGTATGCATATCCCGCAAGCAGGGAAAGCGGGGCAAAACACGGGAGTATGTAGGTCGCCAGCTTTGACTTTGAAGGGGTGAAGAACAGGAACATTACCGCAAACCAGATAATCAGGTACAGGATAAACGGTGGGATGTTTTTCCTTGAAAGACCCATTCTTTTAATTGTCTCCGGTACAAGGAAAGTCCAGGGGAGAAAGCCTCCAAGTATGACCGGGATAAAATACCAGAAAGGCTGATTCCTGTGATGAATGGTCGTTGTATACCTCAAAAGGTTCTCGTTTATTATGAAGAAATTAAAGAAATCAGGGTTTTTTTGGCAAACAAGGATATACCAGGGCAGTGTGACGACAAGGAAGAGCAGAAAGCCTGAAACGGGCCTGGCCTGAAGGATAAGCCTGAACTGTTTTGTTACAATTATATATAGCAGAACAGCTAAAGCAGGAAGTACGAGTCCCACCGGGCCTTTGGTGAGCGCTGCGCCGCCGGCAAAGACCCACATCAGGTAATAATATACAGGTTTGCCGTGAGACTGACCGAGCCAGAAAAAAACCATCGATGCGGTAATGAAAAAGGCCAGCGCCATGTTTATATCCACTGAATTGCACAGAACAAAGAATTCCACGCATGTTATAAGGATCACAGAAGAAACGAGGGCAGCCCTTCGGCCCCACTGGTCTTTTGCAAGAAACCAGACCAGGAGAACTATTCCTAGACCGCAGGCAAGCGGCGGAATCCTGGATGCCGCTTCATTTACGCCAAAGGCCTTTTGGCTGGCCGCTTCCATCCAGGTAAACATCATCGGCTTTTCAAAATACAGATGATAATTCAGGTGCGGAGTGACCCAATCATTCAGCGCAAGGACTTCACGCCCCATTTCGGCATAGCGGCCTTCATCAGGGTCCCAGAGCGCCCTTGACCCTATGTTTACTGCAAGGAGCAATACAGCAAATAGGATTATCATGATGAGAAAACGTTCATATCCTTTTTCCTGCATAATAGTGTCTCCCTTAAAGTCAGTCTTGAATGAAGACTGACTTTCTACCTCGCTGCAGGTCCGGCAGCATTGATTGAAGGGGTGATATATGCCAGCCTCACCTTCTTCTTATGGCCAATTGGCTTGTCATAAAG
>CAYMTB010000495.1:0-1939 GCA_964393225.1 uncultured Syntrophorhabdaceae bacterium | reverse complement strand
TTACGATTGCAGAGACAGGTGAACCGGGCAAGGGTGCGAGATTCGAGATCCTCGTGCCGAAAGATGGGTATCGGTTATTAAAAGAACCGGAATAAGTAAAAAAAATGGAATATACCCGTGCTGCCCACACCAAAAATTAAAAATTATATCCATTTCTAAAAAACGTCCCGGGTTTTTCGCAACAACCGGAATCTTAGCCACTTTTTTGTACACAATCAACATTTTACCATCCTCTCTTATTGTGTCAGATTTTTTTATAGGGTTACAAGATCCTTAAGATCAAAGGTAAGAAAACCCTCGCTGGTGAGCCGGCTCTTTCCGGCAATAGTCCGCGCGATAAGGCAGAATTCCTCTTTACGATCCTCGTTGTGCCACCTCACCACCTTGGCTTTCGTACGGAGAGCATTGAGCACCTCCCGTGCTTTCCGGTAGGATAGATCCTGCCACTTGCATTCGCAGAAAATTACGGATCGGCTCTCATCATCAAGTGCAACACAGTCGATCTCCTCTTCCTTATACCACCACCGCCCGATACGGGTGAAATGTCTGCCATTAAAGATGCAACCCCTGCGGATCATGTCCTCTACCAGAATCTCGAACATAGATCCGCAGTATACTGGTAACGCATCCACAACACGTTGCATGACTGCATCATTTCGCTGCGCTTCAATGTCGATGCGGTTGGGTGCAACAAATCTGAACCAGAAATTGAGGTACGGATCGGTGATCCGGTAATGGCGCTTCCTAAAACCGACATGTTCCGTGACCGGAATTTCTTCGTGCAGGATGTGAAGTCGCACCAGTACGTTCAGGTACTTAGAGACCATGCTCTTGTCAAGCCCGGTCTCGCTGCAGATCCGTGAGAGTGTCATGCACCCACCTGCTATCGCCCGGAAGATCACAAGGTAGTTTGACGGTTCCCGGAATTCATAGTTCATCAGGAGATCCGCCTCGTTATAGAGGTATGCACCCTTGTTTAAGACCTGCATCTTGAGATTCTCCTTAAACGAACGGGCCGGATCGAATTTGTTAAGGTATCCCGGAATGCCGCCAAGTACGCACTAGGTCATCACGAGTTCCTCTGGCGGATAAGGAAGAAAATGACAGATCTCTTCAAACGGTAACGGTTCTACCTGCCACTGCCCGGTCCTCCTGCCGTACAGGGGACTTGCATAGCCAAGAACTGCCGTCTCAATAGTGCTGATTGACGATCCCGAAAGGATGAGCAGAACATTAGAATCTTTAAGGATCTGATCCCATATCTTCTGGAACGCGGATGGAACTGCCGGATTATAATCGATAAGATAGGGAAATTCATCGATCACGAGAACAACTTTTTTTGCATCTGAATTACCAACAAATCCGGTATGGTGGACAAATGCTGAGAACAGTTCCGGCCACCCGGTAAACCGTCCACTTTCAAACAAGGGATCATTAAAATACTCTCCCATCGAACGGGCAAGCGCCCGGATGTTCTGGAGATCGCCCTCCTAGCTTGCGAGAAAATAGATGCCCGGCTTACCCTCCATAAACGAGACTAAGAGCGTGGTCTTGCCTACCCGACGCCTCCCGTATATAACGAGAAATCCGGATTATTCTGAGGAATACTGATCTTTTAGAAACCGTAGTTCTTCCAGTCGGTCGATCAGTTTCAGTTGAGACATAAGTAGTCTACTTTACTCTCAACGAAAATAAATATTTTCCTGTCCTGTCAGTATCAGATTCTGTCCGTTAACGGTTTTCCTGCAGATGTATGGATCATTGACTCTTTCTTTAATCCCATCTGCGTATCATTGGATTCCGGGACAACTCATATGATTCGTCGACGGATGAAATCCTCTAATGTTCAAATGCTCTGTTGCAGGATCTTTTGGCATCATACGAATTTTTTTAGAAATATTTTATAATTTAAACACCCATTCCTCATGAAAGGAGAATT
>CAYMTB010000494.1:0-1942 GCA_964393225.1 uncultured Syntrophorhabdaceae bacterium | reverse complement strand
GAGACCTGTCCTGTCAACTGCCTGGCCCCTGCCGAACCGGTCTCGGGCAGGGAGCCTCACTCCTATCCATTCCTGAAGGAAGACAAACGGTGTATCGGTTGCGGTTTCTGCGCTTCAGAATGCCCTGTCAACTCCATCAGGATGAGCCCGCCATCCTTAACTGATTAGATATATGATGTTTGAGAGTCCTTGAATGCCACATACTGCTAAACTGCTAAACCTGATTTCATTAAATATTCATTTCCCTTGTTTTAATCTGATGACCTCTGCAATAACTCTGCTGGGATCAAAATAAACCTCATTGCGCCGGATCTTCCCGAGATCGTTGAATTGCACCGTTCAAACGCCGATACATTCGATGACCTTGCCGCCAACGGGTATTCGGGCCAGCCACTTGCAAAGAAAACCGTCTTCCATGGGAATCGCTTCAATCAGCGTCCAGATCCAGTCGGGATTTTGGCCCAACATCTTACGCAGGTGGCCCAAGAGTTGCTCCTTACCTTTGATCCCCTTGGGTGCGAGATGATCCGAGTAAAAGACATCATCAGAATAGAACGCGGCCAATTTCTCCGGATCGTTGCCGGTCCAGGCCGGCAGCCAACGGGAGGTAAACTCTTGTGCTTCTTCCTTTGTCATCATGTCTGCTTCCTCCTCTTTTTTTTCTTGGTTACCATACTAGTGCTTGTTTTGGGAAAATGGAAGTGGCATAATCGACAAAAAAGAGGGTATAATCGACATAATATTTCCGGAGGCAGTCATGAAGAAAGTTACCATTCTTGCGTTACGCAATGCCCAGGCATCAAGCATCACCGGCCCTATGGATGCATTTCTTTTTGCCGGTGTGCTTTGGAATGTTGCCTGTGGTGAGAAGCCGTCACCCTGTTTCGAGGTTGCTGTCACCTCACCTGACGGCAAGGCGGTGAAATGTGCCAATCGATTCTATGTCGAGCCCCACTGTGCCATCCATGAGGTGAAAGACACTGATTTGATCATCATTTCTGCCGTTACCGGCGATGTGGGAAAGGCTATCGAGAAAAACGGAGAGGTAATCGACTGGTTGAAGCAGCACTACCAATCGGGGTCGCAGATCGCCAGTATCTGTACCGGTGCATTTTTGCTTGCCGAAACCGGACTCTTGAACAGAAAAACAGCCACGACCCACTGGGGGTTTGTCGATCTGTTCAGAAGCAGATATCCCCTTGTGCATCTCCGGCCTGATGCAATGATAACGGACGAGGGTGATCTTTACTGTTCCGGTGGTTCGAACTCCTTTAATGATCTGTCGTTTTACCTGATAGAAAAGCTGAGCAGTCGTGAGGTTGCTGTACAGTGTTCAAAGGCGATGGTACAGAACTTCGGTCGAACCACCCAGGCTCCGTATGCAGCATTCCAATTTCCGAAAAGCCATCACGAGCAGGATATACTAGCCATCCAGCGGTGGATCGAGGAGAATTATACGGAGGGAATCACCATCTCAATGATCGCCGAGAGATTCGCAATGAGTCATCGTACCTTTGAGCGCCGTTTTAAGCAGGCAACAGGCAATTCTCCCCTCGTCTACCTGCAGAAGGTGAGGATCAATGCGGCAAAAGCCATGCTGGAAAGACCCTATACGACCTTTGAAGAAGTCACTTATCGTGTGGGATACGAAGACATCGGTTCCTTCCGGAAGATCTTCCAACGGCACACGGGCCTCCGTCCGAAGGAGTACCAACGCCTCTTTCAGCAGGGAGCTCAAGTCTCAGGGCATAACGATGGACCATGAAATACTGACAATAACCTGCATGGCGTATATTTTTGTTGATCTTACAAGAGCAGTATCGGTAGGAGTATAATATTGGTTATTAGCACTATTTTCAGTATAAGTAGAGTCCGGCTGTCTTCCCGTAGTCAGTAATTGACTTAACATATAGGAAAGTGTACCTTTCCTCCCGTAATGCTC
>CAYMTB010000493.1:0-1950 GCA_964393225.1 uncultured Syntrophorhabdaceae bacterium | reverse complement strand
TCTCCCACTCTTCCTGATAGATGGTGACATTGACAAAATTATAAGGTGGCAGGGGGCCCACGTACAGAAACTTCATCCTGTCTCTGTATGCTTCACCCAACTCTTCCATAATGTTGTCAAACTCCTTTTCCCTTCCCTTGCTCACCAAAAATGAGGCATTGATAAACATCTCGTCCCCTATAGTGTTACTCAGTTTATAATCAAAGGCTGAGGCTTTCAGCATATCGACAATCTTTCCCGCCTCTCCATCTTTTTTATTCTTCAGGGCAGCCTCAACGAGTTTGCCCAGCCCTACCTTTGCCTGTATATCCTTTTGTTCTGCATCCTTTTTCAGCCTTCTCTTTATCTTTTTGATCTCTTTATCTTCCTCTGCAATCTCCTTAAAGATGCCGTCCATATCTTTCCACAACCCCTTAACCCCGAGTTCCACCTTGTGATCCATGTCCCTCAGCAGATTCTTGAACTCCCTGTATCTCTTGAACAGGAGGCTGCGTATCTCGTCGGCGCTTGAGGCAATAGTACAGAACCTGACCGGCAGAACAGCATATTCCTTCATCACCTCTTCAATAACCTTTTCATGGGCCAGAATGTTTTCCCGGTTGACCACAAGCTTTGTTAAAGGGTGACTGCTGATTACCATTGCAAGGTCATCTGCCCCGATAGTGCTCACCTTATCGCCCCTGCCCCCGATGCCGATAGGACCGAAATCTCTGTCCTGCTTTGTGCCAATAATGCAGTATATGTATTTTCCTTCCTGTTCCATTATTATTCCTTTATCCTTATGATTATTGAGTTCCCTGTAAAGTCTTCTTCTTTCATAGAACAGCTTTCCCGTTGACAATATACAGAGAGCAGCCTGTATGCCTTTGTGATTTTACCGTATTCCATCTCTGCTTCTGCCTTCTGTGCATCGGATTGTGCATCGGGTTGTTTATCGGGATGGTATTGAGCTGCCGCATACCTGTAAGCCTTTTTGATATCTTCTTTCGTTGCAGCATCGTCGAGTGCCAGTATTTTCCTTGCCCGGTCAATCTCTTCGTATTGCAGCTTCTTTATTTCAAGGACATGAAAATTGTACGGAGGAAGGGGGCCGATATATTTGAAATGGACCTTTCCGTTGAAACCATTGTTTAACTCATCCAGCCTTTCTTCAAAAGGAATACGCATCCCGTTATCGATAAAAAAGGCGGCATTGAGAATTGTCATATCATTCGGCATTGTATATTCCTTCATGTTCCGGCAGAGGCCCTTTAATGAGTCCTTTATGACATGGGCACATTCATCCTTTTTCTTGTTCAGATAACCTTTGATGAGCATGCCCATTTTCATCTGATCATCGACAGTTATGGTTTCCTTCTTATTGAGGAGGGACTGTTTCAATGCCTTTACCTCTTCTTCTTCGGATACCTCCTTGATGACCGCATTCAGATCAACCCATGCAGCTATAACATCAATTTCTATCCTGCCTTCAATCTTTTCGAAAACCTCTTTAAATATCAGGTGTCCCTTAGTCAGTACCTGAATCACCTCATCTTCATTAAGAACATACGTCCCCAGTCTCATAGGGATGATGGTAAATTCCCGCATCACCTTCTCAATGACCAGTTGATGCTGAATAAGGTGCCGCGCTGCCGCATCGGCGGGCAGATTTGTATAATCAATTATCCCGGAGTCGCTTACTACCGCAGAGACATCCATATAGGGGACGGTGTAAATGCCGTTTGATGTCAGCAGGCTGGAGCCTGCTGCATGTGATCCGGTATTAATTATGCCGTATATATATTTACCCATATTAGTCATCCCCTAAGTTTTCCTTCTGCTTTTGCACCAGTTGTAATGCCTCCTCGAAATGCCTCCTTAAAATAAGCAGTTTTGAGTTTTGAGTTTTGAGTTTTGAGTTTTTCACCCCTGAACCCTCAACCCCCTGGCCCCTCGAACCCTGATTTATAT
>CAYMTB010000492.1:0-1959 GCA_964393225.1 uncultured Syntrophorhabdaceae bacterium | reverse complement strand
CTCATGATGTTGATCAAGGATTGTAAGCCGTCACCAGTAAAACGCTGAGGACGGATGTCGGAGAACGGAAGTCAGAAGTCGGAGGGCTGAGGACGGAAGAAGACGGAGGTCGGGAGGGATCAAGGCTGGATGAAAATATTGTCTCTCGCAGAGACGCAGAGAGCGCAGAGAAAGATGAGATATGCTTGTGACCAGAATTCAGAGACAGACGAATTCTGTTCACACTTCTGCCAGAAGGGCATGGAGTATATCGGGTGCCAGATCGGCAGCCGATGTGATAAAACCGTCCAGTTTTTGTCCGATTTTGTCTAGCGCAAGCGGACGGCTAAAATTAATCTTTGTTTTTAACAAGGATAACGGATGACAATTGAAGAGATTCAGAATAGAATAAGACAAAAGGGATACAGATTTTCCGATCATTCTGTGAAGCGAATGATCAAAAGAAACGTGACCCGTCATGAGGTGGAAAGTACCATACTCACAGGAGAAATTATTGAAGAGTATCCAGATGATAAATATTCTCCGAGTTGTCTCGTTTATGGGAAAACCGAGATTGGCAGGGATTTGCATGTTCAAATATCATTTCCACCAATTGTTGTAATTATTACAGTTTATGAACCGGACCCGGAAGAATGGGTCGACTGCAGGATGAGGAGGTAAATGCCATGAAGTGTGTATTCTGTGGAGGTAACGTGGTGAAAAGCAAGGTCACCTTTACTTATGAGGAAGATGATAAACATCTCATTATCGAACACGTTCCTGCAGAGGTTTGCAGAAAGTGCGGGGAAAAGATGTATTCCCCTGAAGTTACCGACGAACTCTTGCGCTTCGCGAGGAATGAATTCAAACCTGCAAGAAAAATTGAAGTACCCGTGTATGATTTTGCAGCAAATCAGTGATCAACTGTTCCTGAATCTCACATCAGCCCTGATCCGCTCTTATCCCTGTTACATAAAATATGAATTGAATAAATAGTTTATGTTCAGATTAACGAAATACATAATAGCAGCCTTTTTTCTCGTAGCCATTGTTGCACCTGTATGCGGCGGTGCTGAGACGGTTACGGTCGGCATGTACGGGGTGCCGTCAATAAAGAGCGTAAAGCCTGATACATATCAGGATCAGCTTAAAAAGGCAGGTATAAATGCTGTCTTTGTGCCTGATGATGAAGAAACGATAAGGTGGTTCAAGGAGAAGGGCTATAAAGTCTTTATCTCAATGAATGTCTTTGGCGGAACAGGGCCGTGGAAGAAGTACCCGGATTCAAGGCCGGTGAAAGAGAACGGTGAATTATTGGAAGAAGGACATGGGGGGTATGGCGGTATATGCCCGACCCATGAAGCATGGCGGAAAGAGCGTTTAGATTATATTGAAAGTGTGTTGAAGCGTTTCGGGGGGAAGGAAGGCATTGACGGGATATGGCTTGATTTCATCCGCTATCCTGGGATGTGGGAAGCTGCCAGACCGGATGTCCCGGATACATGTTACTGCAAGAGATGCCTGAGTAAATACTTCAATAGCGTAGAGCATGGAGCGTATAGCGTAGAGGGGAAAGGAAAAGATAGCGCAACCACCAATCACTCAATCACTCAATCACTCAATCACTCGTCACCCGTCGCGAAGTACGAATGGATGTTATGGAAAAAGAAGCAGATTAAGTCGTTTGTGATAGAGGCTAAGCGAATCATAGATCGCTACTCAAAAGAGAGGCCCATTAAACTGGGCCTTTTTCTTGTTCCATGGACGAAAGGTGAAAGGCAGAACGATATATCCTTTAAGATTGCCCAGGATGCATTTGAACTGTCAAAACATGTGGATGTCATATCTCCTATGGTATACCACAAAATGTGCGCGCAGGACGAATCGTGGGTCAGGAGGATGACGGAGTATTACAAAGAGACTGCATCTTGCGAGGTGTGGCCGATTATGCAGTCACACGATTGTGAACAGGGCGAATTT
>CAYMTB010000491.1:0-1960 GCA_964393225.1 uncultured Syntrophorhabdaceae bacterium | reverse complement strand
TTAGCAAACTAAAGTTCCGAAAGTGGCGCAGGACAAGGGGAAAGAGGTGCGATGGTTAGGTTTGGCCGGGGCAAATCCCGGATATAATTGAGAAAGGTCATGCCTTTCTATTGCCATCATATTGCACCTCAATCCCCTTATCCTGCGCAACCTGCGTGTGATTGATTTTTCACAGGCAGTCCTATATGGGATGTTCTGCCAAGAAAAACCCTATAGAAAAGCCCTCCGGAAAGGACGCTGCCCGTGAAGAATTCTTTTGTGCAACAATTCTCCGAGAATATCAAGTTCAAATACAGTTGCTTTGATCGTGTCATCCTGCGAGGTTACATCCTTTGTATGTTCTTTCCGGCAGGGGTGGTCAGGTTTCTCAAGTTGATGGGATTCAGGAAACTCTCCAATGGCGTCATGCGCATCTTGACCGACCAGTTAAACGCCCATATCCTGAAGGTGGCCCAAGCGAGGAAAGTCCCCATTCACTGGTGGCCTTCCACCGGTGGTGGCAAGGACGGGGCTAAACAAAAGTTTGTCCAGGAGAAATACGCCCGGCATGACGACGGCAAAGGGGACCACCTGTATTGCATCCTGACGGACAAAGAGCCTGTGAAAACCTTCGCATGCCGGGAATTCATATCCAAAAACGGCAAGGAATACGAGAAGATCTACGATTGCCGCAAACCGGTGAAGCAGTACTACATCTACTTCCACGACCAGCTTCTGGGAGGGCCATGCTATCTGAAAATCTCATCGTATCTTCCCTTCCAGTGCGAATTCTATTTCAACGGCCACAACGCCATTCAGGTCTATCTGGACAAGCGGGGAGTTCACTACCGCCGCCATGACAATGCTTTCGTGGATGTGGACGATCCGGAAGCCATCAGTAAGGCCGTGGAATCACTCAACGGCAGAGCCGTTCTCAACAGGGTCAACCACTGGACGAACATCTTCTTCAAGTTCGAAAAAGGCAAATACTCCACGTGTTCCAAGTATCTGAATCATGAATGGTATCTCTCCCAGGTGGAAATCTCCTCCAATATCGTGTTTAGATCAGTGCGTTTCTGCACCAGTCTCTTTGAACGGCTCCTGGATAAATTCCAACGCCTCGGATTGCCCGAGAGCATCGCCCAGATATTCAGCAGGCGACCCCATCGCGGGACCATATCCAAGACCTTCTGGAGACTCTACGACAATAACGCCTGCATCAAACACTGGTTCCGAGGCAACTCCATCAAGCAGTACAACAAAACCGGTTCTTTCATCCGCACCGAAACCACCATCAATAACCCCAAATCGCTGGGGCTGCAAAAGCCTGTCCTCTATCTTCAGGCCTGTCTGTGGAAGGGTGTCGAATGCAACAACCGTTTTCTGGACTGCTGCGCCGATGTGGACGTCTCCTCCATCTCCGAGCAGGAATGCGACATCTTCACCAAGCCCGTGACCGACTCGGCAGGACGTCGCGTCAGTGCCCCCGATTTCAGAAAGGACCGCCAAACAGCTCTGGCCAAAGAACTTCTCAAACCCAAATACCAGGTTTACGGCTTCAAAACCGCTGATCTGCATAAAAACCTGTCTGGCCATTTCCGAAATCCTGCACAAATTCGCTATGAGATGAACAAACTGAAGGCAAGGGGCGTGTTGATAAAATCCAATAATAAGTCATTTTATGTAGTTACGAAAATAGGCTTCTCCTGGCTGTGGCTCGAAATCTGCTCCGGCAACCACTTCAAATACCCAATGATTTCAAGAACCATGAAAAACGACTTCCTTCAGCTCGCTGCGCAACCCTCACAAATCGAAGAAGCCTATGACTCCATCCAGCGAGGATTATCAAAGTTAACTCAACAACTTGCCATCAATTCTTGATCCCGAAAAAACGAGATTTTTTCTCACGTTTTGGAGGGTAAAAGCTTATCCAACGGCAACTCGCTCAAAAACATCCTCCCTGGCCACCATATGATGAGCG
>CAYMTB010000490.1:0-1970 GCA_964393225.1 uncultured Syntrophorhabdaceae bacterium | reverse complement strand
GTAGGTTACCGTACCTTTGGAAAGATGAATCAGGAAAAATCCAATATTGTTTTCTTTCCAACCTGGTTTACAGGAACCTCCGAGGAACTGATTTCCCTGGGATTTATCGGTGCAGGAAAGGCTGTGGATACAGAAAAGTATTTCGTTATTGCCTTTGACAATATAGGAAACGGTGTATCCTCCTCTCCATCAAACAGCAAAACTCAACAGGAAGGTGCGTTCCCTGAATTTTCTTCAATGGATATGGTGAGAGCCGGGCATATCCTGCTTAAAGAACACCTCCGCATAAACAGGCTTCATGCAATTGTCGGTATATCCATGGGGGGCATGCATGCGTTCCAGTGGGTTGTCTCATATCCTGACTTCATGAGAAAGGCTGTTTCCATCTCAGGAACCACAAAACCGACATCCTATGACCTCCTGCTCTGGCAGGCAGAGATTCAGGCAATCAATGCGGCAATGAACTGTAAAAAGGAAGAGGGCCTGGCAATGAAGACGGTGGCGCCATTGCACACACTTGCCTCAAGGACGCCTCATTATTTTGCAACGAAGATAAAGAGCGATGAATTTGCTGAAACCCTTGCAAGGACAGAGGAGTCACTAAAAAAATATAATCCCTATAACTGGTTATGGCAGATGAAGGCCATGATGACGCATGACATATTTAAACAGTTTGGGGGATCAGAGGACCGGGCTGCAAAAGCTGTGCGCGCCAGACTTCTTATTGTTGCGGCAGAGCAGGACTATATGGTTTACCCTGAACCCGGTCTGATGTTTGCGAAATCCTTAAAGGCGGAGACGTTCAGGCTGTCGGGCGACTGCGGACACTTCTCTTTCCTCTGCGAGAAGGCTGCCTTGCAGTCTGTGGTATCGTCCTTCCTTGAAAAACCATGAAAGTCTTTAACAAAAGCGGAATTTACTATAAGCCCGGATTTATCGTTAGAATCATCATGGGTGTCGGACCATCCCTCTCAAACACGCCCTTAAATGCAGGATTAGAAATTGACGATTAGAGGGTTAGAAGTTTAGAGGGGTAGCTAATCATCCAAACATCCAACCTTCCAATCATCCGAACTCCTTTGCCCTTTAACCCCAACCGACATTCCTATCCTTGACGGTTTGATCCTGGATGCCCCGACACCTTCCTAACGACATATTTTTGATAAGTTTATTTTCAGAATATCCCGCCGAGGCTGCCGGTGTAGCCTGTCAGTTCAACATACCCTTCAACTGTGACAGGGCGGTTTTTCGACACACCTTTTCCTTCAACGGCGCCTTCCCAGTATGTGATGCCGGCCGATGTTTCCGTGATGAGCTCCTGGTTTGCAACAGAAGGGGTAATGGTGATGTCAATATGTGCCGACGGGATGCGCATTCGCCATTTGCCCGGGTATATCCCGCCGCTTTTAGGGCTTTTCCACCTATTCAGCACATCAACCTTTATATCGGAAAGTTCCAGATGTCTCGATGAACCATTTTTTTCGATAAGTGTGCCCGATGATGATGTCTCTATACTGCCGTCTTTCCTGCGAAGGAAATATACCATCAGGTCGCTGCCGTCGGAGAGACGGATACTGAACCAGTCCCAGCCAACCTGTTCAGGCGCGAGCTGGTTGGAGCCGAATTCGTGATCGAACCAGCTCATCCCTTTCACTGTAACAGTTTCCTTGTTTAAGGGGGTTTTTATGCTGCCGCTGGTTTTAAGGTCGGTAAATGAATAATAATATGATGATTGACCTTTTTTTTGCCCTTTTATGCTCATACCTTTTTGTCCGTGAAGTACAACGGGTTTTCCGGGCGTAAGCTCAAGTTTAATCTCCATGCCCTGATGCCGGGCATTGAGAATGATCGTTTTATTATTCATGCGTGCTGACCAGTTGAGAACATGAACGTCCATTCCTTGTGTGTCTGCATGGGCGAGGCCCGGACCTGTGCGGGAGGTGCGGTCAATATACCAGAACCTGTTTTTT
>CAYMTB010000489.1:0-1976 GCA_964393225.1 uncultured Syntrophorhabdaceae bacterium | reverse complement strand
ATGGGTACACGATCATCCTTGATGAATCCAGCAAGACATGGTTCTATGCGGTCAATGACGCAGAGGGCAACCTCGTGCTTTCACAATACGCTGTGGGACAGGCGGGTCCTCCCCCGGAGATTCAGAAATACACGAGGTCAACAGGAGAAGCCCTGGAGAGAATCCTCCGGAAACGCATCAAGAGACAGCCCCTCTCCCTGGATGGAACAGAGGTTAGGGAGCCTATGGCCCCGAAGGACGGTTCAAACAATGTTCTCGTGCTGCCAATATATTTCACAGGAAAAGTAACGCTTACGGACGGGTTAGGGAAATATACGATCACCAAGGACCAGCTTGAAGACCTCTATTTTAAAAAAAGCAACAATAGTATAAAAGATTATTATCTTGAGAATTCTTACCAGAAGCTGACCGTTACCTCCGGACCCAGCAAGGTTCAGGAATGGTGGCAAGCGCCGAATACCCATGATTATTACGGCGCCGATGACCCAAAGGATAAAGATATTAATGATATAAAGCTTCCTGAGGCTATTATCGACGCGGTAAAGGCGTTGGACGCGAAAAACTTTGATTTCAGCAAATATTCCCAGAGCGGTGACTGTTATGTGGACACCCTGGCTATAGTGGTTCAGGGTAAACCGCAGAGTTCCACTCTCTTAGTAAACGATATATGGCCTAAGCAGGGCGAACTCGACAACACCGCTGACGCTGATTACCCGGTATATACGACAAAAAGCATCTGTGATGGGTCCCCGAACGTAAAGGTAAAAGTCAAAAAATATACCGTTCAGACGGAGCTCGAAGGCGACGGCAAGATCGCTACGATCGGGACGTTTGCCCACGAGTACGGACATGCCCTCGGGCTGCCCGATCTCTACGATACGACCCGCAAATCCATGGGATCGGGAAATTGGGCTGTAATGGCAAGCGGCTGCGACAATAAAGCAACCGGGGGGAGGGACGGTGACAGGCCAGCCCACCACGATGCCTGGAGCAAGTACTATCTCGGATGGATAGTGCCGTCACAGGTCGTTTCCACACTCACCGGCATAACGATTTTGCCTGTGGAGGATGCATCAACGGTCTACAAATTGCTCTCCGGAACTCCGAAATCAAAGGAATATTTTCTCATAGAAAACAGGCAGAAGAAAAAATTTGACGTCGGCTTGCCCGGGGCCGGGCTCCTCATATGGCGCATAGACGGGGATGTGGTCGCCAGAACGCTTGATCCGAATACAGTCAACGATTATGCATGCAACAACAAGGTATCCTGCAGCCTTCAGCGCTACGGCGTGGCACTCCAGCAGGCAGACGGCCTCTGGCACCTGGAGAACAAGAAGAATGACGGTGATGAGGGAGACCCCTATCCCGGGACCGAAGAAAATACCTCTTTCACGGATAACTCCTCGCCGAACAGCAAACTATACAACGGAAGCGTCAGTAATGTGAGCATAACTGATATAAGCGTTTCCGGCGAAAACATCATCGCCACCATGAAAGGGCCGGTGCAGTCCATGTCTGTTACGCCGAGCACGAGCACCTTCTCTAAGAACAAAGGCGTTCAGTCTTTTACGGTAAGCGGGACATCAGTTGGCGCATCCTTTACCTGGTCTTTGGTGACGCCGGCCGGAGCAGCCATAACCGATACGGAAAAATACGGAAAGCTGGGAGGCTCGACCACGGCAACGGAGACCATAACGCCGGCGGACGTAAGTGAGAACATGAGCTTCAAATGGAAGGTGGTTACCAACGACCCGGCTTTTGTCGCAGCCGGTCTCGCTACCGCATACAGCGGCATCGTGCGCATTATCCGAGAGGCATCCTATACGATCACCGTGCTTGATAAGAACGGCAGTCCCGTTAACGGAACGACCCATAAAGTGCGGGTACGCGTGAACGGAGACGCCTCTGCAAACATAAACGCCCAGGGACAGGCAACATTCAGCCTCCCTGATACCGGTAGTACCAATACCTATACC
>CAYMTB010000488.1:0-1979 GCA_964393225.1 uncultured Syntrophorhabdaceae bacterium | reverse complement strand
TCTTGATGGTTTCTCCCGTGAAACGGACACCGCTGTCCCTTCCGATACCGGCAGTTGTCTCAAAGACCTGTACCACGACCAGATTATCACTCGTGTCGAGTACCTGCCCACGTTTGACCGTACCGTCAAAGGTCACAATGTTGACGAGCTCACCGTACCCGATTGGCTCGGTCTTCTCGACAAACACAAGAGGCCCGGCAATTTTTGAAATCGTCCTGTATTCCTTCATGCTGCCGCCCTCAGTGTGTTGAATTCTGTGTCCATTGCTTTCAAAATCTTCTCAAGCTCCGGCTTGTAGTCCTTGATGAACTTAATCTGGGGCAGGTCATTCTTTGCCTTGGATGCAATGATCTGTGCAGGGGTAACCCCGACTGCCTGTGCCGCCGATGAAAGGTCAGCGAAGAACTTGATCGACTTCATGATATCATACTGTTTCTTCATGTCACAGAAGGTGTCGACTGCATCGTATGCATTCTGCTGGAGGAAGATTTCACGTATCATGCGGGCCACTTCGATCGTGATCTGTTCCGTCTCAGGCAATGCGTCAGACCCTACAAGCTGCACGATCTCCTGAAGCTCGGCTTCTTTCTGGAGGACTTCCATTGCCCACGATCTCAACGTGTTCCACTCGGGTGAGACCTCGCGGTCGTACCAGTCGTGGAGGGTATCAAGATACAGGGAATAGGAGTTCAACCAGTTAATGGCCGGGAAATGACGCCGCTGGGAGAGTTTCGCGTCGAGCGCCCAGAACACCTTGACAATACGGAGTGTATTCTGGGTGACCGGCTCGGAGAAATCCCCACCAGGCGGTGAAACTGCACCAATAACTGAAACGGAACCATCCCCTCCGGCCAGCGTTTTTACAAGCCCTGCACGTTCATAGAATTCTGAAAGGCGTGCTGCAAGGTATGCAGGATAACCTTCCTCACCAGGCATCTCTTCAAGACGGGACGAGATCTCCCTCATTGCTTCTGCCCATCGTGAGGTGGAGTCTGCCATCAGCGAGACATCGTACCCCATATCCCGGAAATATTCCGCGATCGTGATACCGGTATACACCGATGCTTCTCTTGCCGCCACAGGCATGTTGCTCGTGTTTGCGATAAGGACTGTCCTCTCCATCAGGGGTTTGCCAGTTTTCGGGTCTTCAAGTTCCGGGAATTCCGTCAGCACTTCTGTCATTTCGTTGCCGCGTTCACCGCAACCGATGTAGACCACGATCTCGGCGTCACTCCACTTTGCGAGCTGCTGCTGGGTAACAGTCTTACCACTACCAAACGGACCCGGGATGGCAGCCGTGCCACCCTTTGCTATCGGGAAAAGACCATCAAGGATGCGCTGACCGGTAATCAACGGGATTTCCGGGTTCAGCTTTTCTTTTACGGGTCTTGGAACACGTACCGGCCAGCGCTGCATCATGGTAAGCGATGTGCCATCATCCAGAACACAGACTACGTCATCGACGGTAAAAGAGCCCGATTTAATGCTTTTTACAACGCCACCCTTGAGATTCGGAGGGACCATAACTTTATGGACGATATTCGTTTCCTGTACTTCACCGATTATGCTTCCGCCGACGACCTTGTCACCTTCTTTTACCAGGGGCTTGAATTCCCACTTTTTATCGTGGGGAAGCCCTGGTGCAGAGACACCTCTCTCAATGAAATTTCCCATCTTGTCGACAAGGACACTTAACGGACGCTGAATGCCATCGTAGATGTTTGTCAGGAGACCCGGGCCCAGTTCAACCGCAAGAGAGAGACCTGTGTTCACAACAGGTTCTCCGGGTTTGATGCCTGAAGTATCCTCATAGACCTGGATGATGGTTTCCTCACCCTGGATCTTAATGACTTCGCCCATCAATGCCTCGTTTCCGACTTTGACCACGTCGTACATGTGGGCATCGAAATTCACTGCCGTAACAACCGGCCCTGAAATCCTTTTAAGAACACCCTTTTTGTCGATTTTTGAATCTTTTT
>CAYMTB010000487.1:0-1981 GCA_964393225.1 uncultured Syntrophorhabdaceae bacterium | reverse complement strand
GGAAGTTTTTCAGTACGGTCTCATCCTGTTCCATAAGGTAATCAAGATACTCGTTTTTCTTTTTTAAGGGATAGCCTGAATCCTTCTCTTTCCGGATAATTTCCACGTCAAGAATACCCGGTGTCTCTATAGAAACAGGAATAAAACCAGCCCGTTTCAGAAGAAGGGTCATCGAATGGGGATTGAAATAATTGATATGTTCAGGTGGGGTTATGTTTTTTGTCTGCTCTTTTAAGATTCTGAAATCAAATCCCTCGCCATTTGGCGTTGCAATAGAGATGAATCCTCCTTTACTGAGTGCCCGCCTGCAATCCTTGAGCAGAGTGAATGGATCAAAAACATGCTCGATCAGATCATTCATGCAGATGAAATCTATACTCCCTGTTTCAACATCGGCAATAGTTCCACGTTTTGCTGATAATCCACAGTTCCTGCACGCGACAGCACAGGATTCTGATATATCTAGTGCCATCACGTCATCGAAATAACCGGTGTTTTTCAGGCAGGTAGCAAATGCGCCAGACCCTGCGCCAAGATCGAGCGCGACACCGCCGTTGCCTTTTCTTCCCGATTGAATTTTACCCACAATTTTTTCTACCCGTGGAGTATGCTGGAGAATTTTGCGCTGCCGATCAGCCTTGAGCAGGAGATTTGTCCACAACTCCGGTGCATGGTAGCTTGTATAGTATAACGAGATTAGAGCATCAGTCGGACGCGGGGAGCAGTACATCGTCCTGCACTGTGGACAGGTCTTGTGAGCAAATCCATACTTATTGAAACTGAAAGTACCTTCTGAACCGCATGCAGGACAATGGGTTTCAATAAACTGCTTGTGGTATGTGTTATAAAAGGCAGTTCCGTCAATCTCACGCTGCTGCAGTACCTGTTCATACTCGTCCGTTGGCCTCATCATCTCAAAGTATTTCATGCAAATTTGCTCCTTGCTTCCTGAACGGCATTGCGTGCACCGTTCTGCAAGAATATCGTATCCATCCCATACGCGATGAATGTAAATCCCTGGCGGATCCGTTCGTTAAGATCCTGTTCAGATGGATGGACAATATGGATACCGAGCGCAACAGGAGAATGTTTAACCATATTGATAATCTGGGTCACCGCAGAACTGAATGCAGGATCATCAAATTTTCCGGGAATGCCCATTGAACCGGAAAGGTCATAAGGCCCGATGATGATGGCATCAATACCGGGAACTGCGAGGATTGCATCAAGATTTTCGAGTGCATCCTTGTGTTCGATCTGAATCACAACAATACTGGTTTGATTATTTTCATGAATGTAGGTATCAAAATTCAGACCGAATTCATGTGCCCGGCCAAGACCAAAACTCCTTTTCCCTTCGGGAGAATATTTGACCGCATCAACAGCACGCTTAGCTTCTTCTGCAGTGTTGATCATCGGCACGATAACCCCTCCTGCCCCAGCATCCATGACCCTTCGTATCGTACTTGGATCATTTTCATGGAGTCGCACAATAGGAAGAACGCCTGCGTTATCGATAGTCTGAATTAAGCGGAATGCAGCATCAAGACTGATGAACCCGTGTTCAAGATCGATGGCCAGCCAATCGAATCCGGATCTGGCCATTATCTCAGCGGAAAAAGGGTCGGGCATCTGGAGCCAGGAGCCGAGTGAAAATTGTTTGTTAGCGATTATTTGGTGATGGTTGTTTTTCACGTTCATCGAAAATCCCTGTATTAGTGTTATACCATTTCATTTATATCCAAATCCATTAGGTTGGCATAAATAACGGAGCTATATGAAAAAACAGAACATTATCATGAAATCTCTGATGGAATTTTTTTACCAATGCAAAGTCAATTAGCCTAATAAAAACAAACAGAAAAAACACAGGATAATACGGCATGAAAGAAGAAGAGATCAGACCTGAAACACTGTTTATTAATTATCTGGCACTGGCTGTTTCAGGTCTGATCTCTTCTTCTTTCATGCCGTATTATCC
>CAYMTB010000486.1:0-1984 GCA_964393225.1 uncultured Syntrophorhabdaceae bacterium | reverse complement strand
CTTCGTGGAACCGTCCGCCCACCACCAGTCGAACCATATGCCGTCGGGTCGGCACCGCTCGATTATCTCGGCGTACTGCTTCTTGAGATAATCGCGGTATTCCGGAGCGTTGCCGATAAGCGACGGTGTCGAGCTGGGAATCGGCTGAATGGAGTCGAACTGGGGATTGTGATCGAACACCGAGGAGTAGTAATACATAAAGGGGATCTTCGCACTGCGGCTGAGATCGGCGAACTCCTTCGCGTAGTCTTTGTCTGCCTTCCATTTAGTGGTATTCGTGTCGTAATAGCAGATGCCGTCATGCCATTTGATCTCGAACTGGTGATAGTCGACTCCGACCTCCTTGCTCAGATCAATCCACTCCTTTATGTTGCAGAACGGGCCGTTGAATCTGATGCCGCCCTTTGCCCCCATCATACTCTTGTTGAATTCAATATAATCACGGTCCCACTTCCAGCCGGGGCGTGTCTCTATCTGATACATGATATTGAGTCCGGGACGCTCCCACCATTTCCTGTCCTGCGGCACTTCGCGCTTTTTCCCCGCCCCGCGGATCAGCCCGAGTATTGACAACCCCATCCAGCGGAGGAACGATATCACGCCGTAAATTAACATTCGTAGATTAAACATGGCAGTTTCTCCTTTCCATTAAATATTTAAGACTTTTTCAAATAAACGCTTGCCTGAGGCTAGGGAAAAGGATTCGAGGCATAATCTTTCAAAGAAAAAACAAGGCCATGTCTTTTGAGGAGGGATCAAGATCATGGCCCTGCTGTAATAAAAAACGTTAGATTATTTCTATTGCAGTCGCCATTCCTACTCCGCCACCGCCGCAAATAGTGGCAAGGCCCAAGGTTTTGCCCCGTTTTCTGAGGGCATACATGAGGGTCAGTATTATTCGGCACCCTGTTGAGCCGACCGGATGGCCAAGGCCAATACCTGAACCATTGACATTTGCTAATTCCCTTTTAAAGCCAAGATCTCTTTCACAGCCTATGTACTGCGCTGCAAAAGCCTCATTGACTTCAATCAGATCAAAACTGTCAATGTTGAGCTTAGGCTCATTCTTCAAAAGATTCTTGACTGCAGGGGTAGGGCTTAAGCCCATGACTGAAGGATGGCATCCGCCGCGTCCGAATGAGCGGATTTTAGCAAGGGGTTTCAGACCCAGTTCTTTTGCCTTGTCTGCGCTCATGATTACCATTGCCGACGCGCCGTCATTAAGCCCGGATGAATTGCCTGCAGTCACTTTACCAATTTTAGGAATAAATGCCGGCGGAAGATCAACAAGGTCCTGCATTGTGAGCCCTGGTCTGAAATGTTCATCCTTGTCGAATATTACAGGCGGTTTGCCTTTCTTTTTGTTGGGAATTTCAACAGGAACAACTTCATCAGCAAAATCACCCTCTTTGTTTGCCCTCTCTGCGCCATTATGGCTTTTGAGTGCAACTTCATCCATTTCTTCGCGGCTTATGTTGTAAAGAGATGCGATGAATTCGGCTGTCTGGCCCATTATATAAGGTTTTCCCTTGAACATGTCGAAGAGGGGGCTTGCCTTTACCGGACTGTCATCTGAAAGAGGCATCACGTACGAACCGCAGTGAAGGGCTCTTATGACACAGTCAACAAATGTCTTATCCTGAAGCCTGCAACCCCAGCGGGCCTCAAGCGATGCATAAGGAATACCGGACATGTGCTCCATGCCGCCGACAAGCACTATATCAGCCATACCGGCCTGTATCATAGCCGTACCGCTTGCTGTCGCTTCCATTCCCGAAGGGCATACCCTGTTGATCGTGACTGCCGGTACTGTAACCGGAATACCGGCCAGAAGCGCTGCGGTCCTTGTTGCATTAAGGGTGTTCACATGCTCCATACAACATCCAAAACGGACATCATCAATAGTTGAAGGATCAATTCCCGCCCTCTTAACTGCTTCCTTCATTACGACTGCTCCGAGATTTGCCAATATTACATCTTTTAG
>CAYMTB010000485.1:0-1989 GCA_964393225.1 uncultured Syntrophorhabdaceae bacterium | reverse complement strand
ATCTGTATATTTACTTTTTCAGAAGCGGCCGAAGCTTTAGTTTTGACGGTAGTCCGCGAATCGATAAAAAACATTTTCTTTTTCTTCAGGTTATTAAAAATAAGAATAAGCTTGTCTTCATCAGCCATGAGTTTAGAACCCATATGATTGTTGACTCCGGAAACATAAGGCACTGAGGCAAGATCTTTTTCCAGCTGAAATATTAACTCCTCACTGTTCATATCGGTGAAAAGAGCACCCTTGCCCGGTTTTTCTTTGGGATATGAATTAGGTTCCATCGGCAGATGCAAAAGCGTTTCCCTGTTCGCTTTATGGAGCATTTCCGCCGCCTCCCGGCTATGGCTGCAGAGGGGAAGAATTGCAAACGTTATATCAGCATCTATTTTCAAAAGTTCTTTTACGGGGCCCAAATCATAGCCGATATCATCGATTATTATAGCTACTTGTTTTATAGGCAGAGGAATCTTCGGGATGCTAGAAACAACTATCTTTTCTTTTTGTTTTACCGGCCCTGTTTTATGGATTACCGGAGTTTCTTTTACGGGCTTCGCTTTTGGTGTTTCCACCTGCTGTGTTGGTGTTTTCGGTGGAGTTAACTCCACCGGCTGAAATAGCACAGCATAAATAATGGCTGCGACTGATATCAATATCAGTGATATAACCAACCAGGTGGAAAAGTGTTTTTTGGACTTCTTAGCCAATTTTTAAATTGCCTTTTCTTATTTTATAACTTAACTGTTCAAATTCTTTTTCATTATATCCCAGCTTTTTAAGATATCAATTGCCGTCTTGAGTTGGTTATCATGCGCTAAATCAGAGGGATCCTTGATATCTTTATCGGCTGCTTCATCAAGTTTTGTCCCGTCTTCTTTCGCCGGCTTGATATGCCCTTTGAGATCTTTTTCTCTGAGACGGTCTTCCCAATAATTGTCTTCCGTATCTTCCGAAGGTCTCACATATTTAACGAGAATATCCGGTTTGATGCCTTCTGCCTGTATCGAGCGCCCTTTGGGTGTGTAATAGCGAGCTGTGGTCAATTTAAGCGCGGAACCATCCTCCAGTGGAATAACTGTTTGCACCGATGCTTTACCAAAAGTTTTCGTACCGATAATCAACGCACGGCCATTATCCTGCAGTGCTCCGGCAACAATTTCTGCGGCACTGGCCGTGCCTTCATTGACTAGAACAACTATGGGACAGGTTATTTCATTACCGTCATTTCTGGCCATTGCTTTTGTCTCCATGTTTTTTGTGCGGCCACGAGTCGAAACAATGACACCCGATTTAAGAAACATATCAGAAACGTCGATTGCTTGAATGAGAAGTCCACCTGGGTCATTTCTCAAATCCAAAACCAACCCTTTCATTGGACGAACCTTTTCACCAATTTCATGAAGTGCTTTACGCACATCATCAGCTGTCCTCTCGTGAAAGGAAGCTATACGGATATAACCGATGTTAGCGTCAAAGGTCTTGGCTTTAACGCTCTTGACCTGAATTATAGCACGGGTCAGGACAAAATCCTTGGGTTTTGCCATATTTTCCCGCATAATCGTGATCGTAACCTTTGTATTCTCAGGCCCGCGCAATTTCTTTACTGCTTCCATAATGCTGATATCTTTTGTGGACTTGCCATCTATTTTTATAATCTGGTCGCCTGATTTTACTCCGGCAATGAATGCCGGTGTATCTTCTATTGGCGAAACAACCGTCAAGACGTCTTTCAATATCGTGATTTCAATACCAATACCGCCAAAACGGCCTTGCGTCTCCACTTCCAGCTCTTTGTATAATTCCGGCGTCATATACGTGCTGTGAGGGTCAAGTGATTTGATCATTCCATTTATCGCACCCTGCATTAACACCGACGAATCAACTTCTTCAACGTAATTCTTCTTAACCATATCAAATACTTCGTTGAATGTTTTAATATCTTTGTATACTCCTTTATCTAGAGCGGAAACCCTGCTGTCGTAATAGGGCCAGACC
>CAYMTB010000484.1:0-1991 GCA_964393225.1 uncultured Syntrophorhabdaceae bacterium | reverse complement strand
TAAATCATCATCAGTCAACAGAAAAAAGAGATACAGAAATGTCTAATCCGCTCTAATCGAACACTCAATCCGGTTTTATCCGAACAGCTTGCCAGTAACCCTTTTCCTGCCGTTCTCTATCAACATATGTTACTGACACCTGTTTTAGAATGTAAGAAATGTGATGACAATGGGGTGCTTATTTATCGGCAAAAAACTCTTATATCAACACTCTTGAGAGTCTTGGTCGGAAATTTCTTCTATTTATGAAGCATATCAGATGATGATGGTAATTTATCCCTTTAGCAACAGAATCTCTTGGTATATAATAAAGCCCTGTGAAAAAGATCATCGTTGATATAGATAACACTTTATGGGATTTTGCCTCTGTTCTTTATGAGCGGATGAAAAAGGTAAAGTCTACTGTTATACTACCGTCAGAATGGGACGACTTTGACTTCTGGAAATCCTATATGTCTGCTCGAACATTCTACTCCATCATTAAGAGCATCCACGTGGATCAGGAACGGTTTATTCCTTTTCCAGATGCACAACTATTTCTGACATCACTGAAAGAACTTGATATTCACATCATCATAGCAAGCCACAGAGAGAAAGGAACGCTTACTGCTACAGTAAACTGGTTAAAAAAGAATGATCTCGTATTCGATGAAATCCATCTCAGCTACGACAAGACCGTTCTCTTTGATGACTGCTGGGCTATTGTTGATGATAGTCCATTCACGTTAGAAAAAGCGGCAAGAGCCGGAATTATTGCTACCGGATTGAAGATGCCATGGAATAAACATAAAAATTATACTTTGTTTCATAATCTGCCAGAGGTGCTTCATTTCCTGAAAGATCGACATGATTCCCTTTAACCGCCTTGGCTTACTCTTCAAATTATTCTCTCCATCAGTCTATCCATGGAAAACAATAGATGACCTTTCCGGGCTTTTAAAAAGGATTGAACCTGGAAGCATTGTGCTTGACATCGGCGCCGGAACAGGAATTCTCACTCAATTTGCCTACAAGATCAGAAATGATCTGAAGTATATAGCGCTTGATCCTGCCCGGGGAATGATCAAATATGCACCTGAATATGCATATAAGGTAAGAGCAAAAGCCGAATCTCTGCCGTTTAAAAAACACATCTTCAGTGTTGTATTAATGGGAGATACCATCCATCACATCGATAATCCTCATAAAGCCGTCATGGAGATAAAAGATTGTATGGTACCTAACGGCCGTTTATTCATATTTGATCTGAATCCTGATACATTCATAGGTCGGATTATATGCAGAATGGAAAGCTTGTTTAAAGAGCCGGCCAATTTCTATTCTCCTGAGAAATTATCAGAGATGCTTACAGAATATGGTTTCAGGACAAAGATTAACGAGTATGATTGGAGATACTCTGTAGAGGCTGAATTGATTAATTCTTAGCTGCAAGAATAGTGTTGAAAGAGGTATAGAAGAATCCTTTTCATACAATGTTCTTAAGAAACTAAGCGGACCCGAAGGCCCGCTTAGTTTTCATTTATTTCTTTTTGGGTTTGGCCGGTGCCTTCTTTGCCGCTTTTTTTGCTGGTTTAGCAATTGTCTTTCCGCTGACTGCCGCTTTTAAAGCTGATCCTGCGGAAAACTTGGGGACCTTTTTTGCAGCAATCTTGATCTCCTTGCCTGTCTGAGGGTTTCTTCCCTTTCTCGCCTTTCTCTCTGCAACAGAAAATGTACCAAAACCTATAATAGCTACCTTTTCACCCTTCTTGAGAGCACCTTCAATACAGCCAGTGACCACACCGAATGCCTTTGCTGCTGCCGCTTTTGAAACCTTGATCTCTTCTGCAACTTTTGCTACGATTTCTAACTTGGTCATTTTTACTGCCTCCTTGAGTATGTTTAAATATATCTATAATTATCAGGCAAATTGCCTCTGCCTGTTGTGTAAACCCTTGTAGGAATAACCATCTATGAAAATTATTAACATAACTCTCAATAATGTCAAGGTA
>CAYMTB010000483.1:0-2003 GCA_964393225.1 uncultured Syntrophorhabdaceae bacterium | reverse complement strand
TGCAAGGACGGAACGATCAAGGATGTTGAGATTATAGCTGGCTGGTTACTTAATGATCGTGGTGAACCGATAGGGATTCAGGGAAGTTCGCGTGATAATACTTCCCGTAAACGGGCTGAAGAGGCACTGAGGAAGAGCGAAGAACATTATAGAATATTGACAAACAACGTTCCGGACATTATCTATTCTCTTGACGGCGAAGGAAATATCGTCATTATCAACAATCAGGCCTTTGGGCGTTATGGCTATGCTGAACAGGATGCTCAGGGAAAACCATTCCTTAGTTTTATCCATCCGGATGACCATGAAATTATCATTGGATCTTTTTTTAAAGCCATGGAGGATAAGCGAAAAATCATTACCGGCCTTCAATTCCGTATCGTGGCGGAAAATGGCGCCAGTTACTGGGTTGAGTTAAATGCCCACGCACGCTTTGACGGCAATGGGCGATACCTAGGTGAAGATGGCATATTACGCGACATCACTGACCGCAAGCGGATAGAGGATGCGCTGAAGGATAGCGAAGAATGGAATAAGAACATTCTGCGCACGGTATTATCCGGGGTCCTTGTGATAGATGCTGCCACTCGTAAGATTGTTGAGGCAAATGATACGGCACTTAAATTAATCGGTCTGCCGAAAGAGCAGGTCATCGGTTGTGTCTGCCATAAGTTTATCTGCCCGGCAGAAGAGAAGAGTTGCCCGATTCTTGACCTCGGAAATAATGTTGATTCCGCAGAAAAGATATTACTTACAGCCGATGGAAAACAAAAGAGTATCCTCAAGACGGTTACTTCTATTGAATTTCGTGACCACCGGTATTTGATAGAGAGTTTTGTTGACCTGACTGAACGCAAACGGGCAGAGGGATTTTTAAGGGATGTCATAATTAAGAATCCAATGTCAGTTCAAATTTTGGATAAGGAGGGGTTCACACTGGAGGTGAACCCCTCCTTTCAATTGCTTTTTGGATCTGCGCCTCCTTCGGGCTATTCGGTTTTTAATGATATTCAATTAGCGAAACAAGGAATGGTTGCGATCTTTGACCAATTAAGAAATGGTGAGGTTGTTCACTTTCCTGATACGTATTTCAACGTGCGGGATTCGATCCCCGGGATGCCGGATGTGCCTGTTTGGATAAGGACTATTGGTTTCCCGTTAAATGACGTCAGTGGAAAAGCGGAAAGATTTATTTTAATGCACGAGAATATCACCGTGCGTAAGCACCTGGAGGAGCAGGAGCAGGAGCGCACGCTGGAACTGGGGAAGGTCAATGAGTCATTAAATATGGAAATTATGGAGCGGATGAAGGCCGAAGAAGTGATTCGAATCTCCAATGCTTATAGCCGCAGCCTGCTTGAAGCAAGCCTCGACGCCCTCGTGACCATAAATCACGAGGGGAAGATAACAGACGTCAACCGGGCAACGGAGGAGGCCACGGGTTGTTTACGTGACGAGCTCATCGGGACTGATTTTTCCAACTATTTTGCTGAGCCGGACAGGGCGCAAGCCGGTTACCGGCAGGTTTTTTCCAAAGGCGAGGTGCGCGACTACGAACTCCAACTCCGACACAAAAACGGGACTATCCTGCCCGTGCTTTATAACGCATCCCTATACAAAGATGAAAGCGGCAAAGTCCTCGGTGTCCTGGGCGTGGCGCGGGATATCACGGAAAGAAAGACTGCCGAATGGGCGCTGAAGGAATCGGAACAACGCTACCGGATTGTTGCCGATAATACCTACGACTGGGAGTTCTGGTTAAGCCCGCAGCACGATGTATTCTACACATCACCTTCCTGTGAACGAATTACAGGCTATCTGCCCGATGAATTTCAGCAAAACCAGAATCTTATGCTGGAGATCGTCCATCCCGAAGATTTAACGATGTTCGAAAAACATCATGATAATGAGTTCAAAAGTGATTATTTGGGTATGAAACAAATAGAATATCGCATCGTCCACAAAGACGGTTCTGTGCGCTGGATCGGCCATCTCTGCCAACC
>CAYMTB010000482.1:0-2005 GCA_964393225.1 uncultured Syntrophorhabdaceae bacterium | reverse complement strand
TTGTTCTATACAGAACCCTTTTTATGGTCGCAATGTCTATAATTGGAATTGAACTAAGCAAATACAAGGTTGTATTATAAACGTTTATTCAAGATTCAATGCGTAGAATAAAATGCTCGGAAACCAGCCTTGCATTACTGTAATTTTGTTACATGTATATACGACTCTTTGTTTACTGCAATTGCATAAGGGACCGGAAACTTAAGCCGATTCCTGAGGAATTCAGGCCTTACGTGAGGTTTGATGATAACATCATATATCTGGATTATACCGGAGATAGCAACTTTCCTGCTGGAAGCCATGATTGCCAAAACGGGACCAAGGAGGAAGAACCAGAACTGTACGATCCGCTATGGGCAGAATGGCTTGAGAATGCCTGTGAACATGAAAACGGATTTCAGGCCTATTCTGGTACGATCGGTCCCAAAAGCAGGCTAATTCCCCTGATCAGAATATTGCAAGAAATGCCGGATGTCGGGCTTCAAAATATTTTATCGGCTGTCAATTGCAATGACAGCCTCGAAATTATGTCTGAAAAAGCTGCCGACTGTCTGATAGAGTTGTATCAGTTCAAATCAAATTTCCCTCATGTTAACGGCACTGTTGTTATAGATGAACAAAGCGGAAGAGTGCTTGACATTCTCATCTGCGATGATGTTAAATCATTATATGCCTGCGAAAACTATCACATTGGTTATGACAAGGACGGCCTCTGGGTGACCCGGAATGGATTGCCCGGCAAACTGCCCGAATTCCTTTTTCATTCCTGTCATTTCCAGCAGGATGTGCTTCCCTATAACGCAAGCCTGCTTGAGGACATACCTTCTGGAGAATATATTGAGCTGATGCACCCTGTTTTTCCAATGGAAAACTGCAGCTATCCGGTGGATATTACGATCCATTTCCGTGAATTAACACCGTCAGATTTCAGTTATCTTACCGATCCCTTTGAAAAGGCTTTCAAAGCATCCGTTGAAGCAGGAAACCCTCTTAAAATCCTTTGCGACCAATCTGCCGTGGATTTGGCTTTCTGAATTCAATCCCGGAATAAATAAACCATATTTATGGATGAGCAAGAACTTTTCAAATATTATTTAAAGACCAAGGTGATCTTCAAAACGGCTCTGTTGTATGTTCCGGCAATCTACTTTACATTGTACTTTGATGCGTTCATTACATCACTGATCCTGTGCGATAAATGTCTATCCTCCTTGGTCAACCTGTTTTCTTATCCATGGTGGAAAATCATGCTGACCATTCTTATCCAGTATTGTGTTTGTTGCTTCTTCTGGGGACTGTTTGCAGGGCTGAGAAAAGTCATTATTAAGAACAAGGATTTTTTCTTAGGTTAGTCATTCTTAAACCGGGGCAGATCTTCACTGAGCAGGTTCTTTAGCATCCTCAGGGTGTTTTCCCATTCGCTGATATTGATTTTTTCATAGCAGGAATGTTCATCGTAATATCCGATGCTTAAATTGACCCCGGCTATATCACGGCACAAATTGACAATGTCAGTGCTGTAATCCCTGTCAGGCTCAGTATATCCGGTCTTTGCTTTAATAAATTCCCTGAACGGATCATTACCAACAGTGTAGCATTTAAAATCTGTAGCATTTCTCAGGTCAAGCTGAATCATAAACTGATGTCTGTTGATCTTTTCGGCAATGTCGGGATTATGGGTTATCAGCCATTTGCTCCCCAATTTCCCCTGTTCTTCTCCATCCGTTATCAGCAAGGAATGTCCTGAGTCTTTCAACAGGTAAAGCATGGCACACCCGGCCCTGTCATCGGCGCCGATTCCGTTTTTACTGTCACCGATAAAAAAACCAGCTTCCTCAAAAACTTTGTGGGACTGCTTCGGAAAACCGTAATATTCGTCAAAGAAGGTATCTGCATGGGCAAGCAAGAGCACCTTCTTCTTCCTGAAACCGTCTATATAAAGAAACCGCTGTTTCGGATCATCCTGGTCTTCCCTGAATATCGACTTCAGCTCGTATCTGAAGTT
>CAYMTB010000481.1:0-2008 GCA_964393225.1 uncultured Syntrophorhabdaceae bacterium | reverse complement strand
GTATGGCGATGTATGGATTGAGGTTGTCCCGCAGGAGCGCGGGTCGGGCTTCGAGTTTGTGAATGCAATCGTTGGTGGGGTCATCCCGCGAAATTATATACCAGCAGTTGAAAAGGGTCTTATTGAGGCTATCAAGGAAGGGCCGCTTTCCGGAAATCCTGTTGTGGACCTCAAGATAAGCGCAGTTGATGGCTCATACCATGATGTTGATTCATCTGAAATGGCATTTAAAATTGCAGCATCAATGGCTTTTAAAAAGGCAATGGAAAGCTGCAAACCAATCCTGCTTGAACCCATCATGAAGATCGCCATAGTCGTACCAGAAGACTGCATGGGTGATGTAATGGGAGACCTCAACAGCCGAAGGGGAAAGATCGAGGGAATGAATGCCAAAGGCAAGTACCAGGAAGTCAAGGCGAGCGTACCGCTTGCCGAAGTCCTCATGTATGCATCTGACCTGACATCCATGACTTCCGCCCGCGGGTCATATTCGATGAGCTTCTCGCATTATGAACCCGTTCCGTTCAACATTCAGGATAAGGTGGTGGCCGAAGTAAAGGCAGCCCGAGAGGCAAAGGAAAAATAGCTATTAAGTAAGCCCCTTAAACGGGGCTTTACTTTTCTTAAATAAACCATGGAAGAAAACAGCAGGCCCCAGACAAAAAAAGACTACAATAAACGGTGGCTGCCTGTTATCATTCGAACCCGAAGCCTTTCCATTATAGAAAAACCAGGCATTTCATTTGAGAAAAAGACAGCAGGTGATACCCTTGCCGATTTTGCAGATATAGCAGGTGAATATTCGTTTGAAGACGATGGATTTCAGACATATTCACGTGAACCGGATGCCGACGCCGGTCTGGATGACGGGCTTGATACCCTTGCAGAAGGCCTGGAAGATGTACCTCAGGAAGAGCAAGAGCATAAGACATCAAGCCTGTTCATTCAGCTACAGAAAATGACGGCGGCAAAAAAAGTCGAGTTTGCCCTGAAGTGCAACAAGGAGGCCAGGACAATCCTCATCCGCGACACCAACCGGCTGGTTCAGATGTCCGTTATAAAATCTCCCAAGATTACAGAATCCGAGGTTGTGATGATTACCAACAACCGCTCCGTGCATGAAGATGTCCTGAGATATATTTCCACCCAGCGGGAATGGATGAAAAACTATGAAGTCAGGGTCGGCCTTGTCTTCAATCCAAAGACCCCGCTTTTCATATCGATGAAACAGGTGCCTACATTAAAGGAGAGGGACCTTTCCAAACTGGGGAGAAGCAAGTCGGTTGCGAAGGTCCTAAGTGTTTCAGCAGTAAGAAGACTGCATGAGGTGAAAAGGTGAAAGCCGGAATTCTTACCCTCAGCGACAAGGGCTCACGGGGAGAACGTGAGGATTTGAGCGGTGCGGTTATCAGAGAGATGCTTGAAGGGGCAGGGATTACTGTTACAGCATATGAAGTAATTCCTGACGAGACAGTCCTTATTTCATCAAAACTCAAGGAATGGAGTGATTCCAAAGGATTGAACCTTATCATCACAACAGGGGGAACAGGCCTGTCTCCAAGAGATGTCACCCCCGAGGCGACGTTAGCCGTGATTGAGAAAAGAGTTCCCGGTATGGAAGAAGCTATGCGTGCAGAGAGCCTTAAAAAAACACCCAATGCCATGATATCAAGGGCGGTTGTTGGCATCCGCGGCAAAACACTCATACTCAATCTGCCGGGAAGCCCGCGGGCGGTAAGAGAAAACCTGGATGTTATCCTGCCTGTCCTTCCCCATGCGCTTTCCAAGCTGGGAGGAGACATGACAGATTGCGGGAACTAGCCTGTCAATATGCAGATGATTTAAGCTGCATGTTTCTTGCTCAATAATGACAGGGACTTGATTGTATAATGAAGGGGAAATGTTGTTCTTTAAAAGAGAGAATAATTACCTTTCGTTTGGAAGCTTGAATCAAGTAGGCAAGCTTTTCAAGTGGTAACCATAGGATAGGAAAAAGCACACCTATGAT
>CAYMTB010000480.1:0-2009 GCA_964393225.1 uncultured Syntrophorhabdaceae bacterium | reverse complement strand
GTACCGCTGCGCTCACTGTCACCACAGGCACCCTCGCTCTCACAGGCGGCACCGTCACCAGTGCGGGGGCCATCACAGGACTCATCACAGTCAGTGGGACCACCACCATCGGCAACCTCAAACTCGGTATTGCCATGCTCACATGCGCGTCAGGCACCGTCACGGTGACTCCCGGCACCACGCTCACACTGACCGACACCGCCACGCTCACGGTCGGCGCAGGACTCATCTCGTGGCAGAACGTCACCCAGACGGAGACGAAGACGATCACCTTGACCAACGCCACCATGATCCGAGGCAATGTCACCATCGCAGCGACCAAGGTTGCGACGTGGGACGCTGGCATCGTCTATCTGGGTGGCACTGTGACCTTCGGCTCTGGCAGCGGCTCACTCTCCGGCACATCCGTCATCACTCCGTTCAGTAATGGCGGGTTGACAATCTCTATCACCTAACACACTCATGGCCAAGGGAGCGCCAAGCACAGCGCCTACAAGGCAGAGAGTCCTGAGTTACCTCACCCCGAGGATTCAGGACTCGCTCTTTTTTGAAGAGTACGACAAGACGCGCTCGAACCATCCGGCCTACGGGACGCCCCACCCGCTGACCGTCCAGTTCAAGGACCACAAGTTGTGCTACGTGGAGTCAACCGACATGTCGGGCGACTTCTTCCGTTGGTGGTACATCGCGGAGCGCGAGTCACAAGACGCCTATAATTGGGAGTTCACCAAAGCGGACATCGGAGGGACCAAGTTCAACGCCGTCACACGCACCTACGTCACACTGCGGGACAAGTTTACCCCAGCCACCCCGGCATCGGGTGCCACGATGCCGGACGTTCCGAGGTCGCTGTTCAGTGGCACCTACGTCCTCGCCGAGCGCAAGCAGATCCGCACCAACGACCCGAAGATCGACAGCCTGTTCGTGGTAGAGACACGGACGTACATCAAGAAGACGATCCAAACGCAGATCGACTTTGACGAGCAGTATGGGGGGGTGCTGCCGACCACGCAGACGCTCTACTATTCCACCGAGGTCGTCACGGGAATCCTCACAGCAGCGGCACTTTTCGCAGCACCCACCAATGCCTACTGGGGAATGCAGTCAACAGGAGTATTCCGCGAAGGAAGGCAACTCTCTACCGATTGGTACGTCATCACCGAGCGCCGTGTGATCTCGCAGGCGATGATCGACACCGGGCGCAGCTACACGACAGCTATCGACTACCAGTGGCCTGGGGTGCTGGCGAGCGTGGATGTGGATAATTGGCCACGGCGCGAAGGTGGCTCGGACATGTTCGCCAGACCAGTGTGGACGCATGAGGCGTACCGTGGGCCGTGCAATGCACTCATCAGTGAGAGGTTCTATGTATTGGCACCAACGCCGACGCAGCCGAACGTGATGAAGCCGCTGCCAATCAGCATCTCCACGCCTGTATTCTCGTTCAACATCGGGCCTGTTCTTCACGGCACCCTGACCATAGCAATCACATCCGGCACCAACCATCAGGTTTATGAGTACACCGGAGGCTACTTCGGACAGGCGGCCACCACGCCTGCGACATGGCCAGCCTCGATACTCGCCTCAGACGAGGTTCGCCCGTTCCGTGGCGGGTTCCTGCGTACCAGCGTGACCGTGTACCCGCCAGCCTACACAGCGCCATGATCTATGAAGTGTCACCACTGTCCTCTGAGTACCAAGGACCGACCGTGTTCGATGTGGTTCGTGGCACTCCATACGACGGTCCTTCGGGCCAGGTAATGCAAGACCGCAAGCCGCTCGACCCTATATTCAGACCGCCATTCTCGCCATACAAGATCGACTACACAAACAAGACCATCTGCATCAAGAAAGGTTGGGTTCTTGGCATATCTCCTGAGACAGGGACGCTACCCATGAACCCAATAGCACCAACTATAAATCTGTCGGATATGGATGGTGGTGGGTCAGGTAATCCGATGTCAACAGACTATGGCGAAACGATTTACTGTCGGGTGGCGACTGATGGT
>CAYMTB010000479.1:0-2010 GCA_964393225.1 uncultured Syntrophorhabdaceae bacterium | reverse complement strand
ACTTTATGTATTGCGGGAGATCTTTTCTCACTGTGCCATTCGTATCGAAACAGACCCACATTCATTTTATCAGCTGGAGTTACAAACTTTGACAGATTTCGAAAAAGTAGGCCTGAAAGATTTTCATAAAATAGGGGCGGCAATAAATTTATTGGGGGTGGCAAAATATCAATTCGATTTTGTGGAATTTACCGACAAAAATGAACGAAGAAAATTGGATAATTCAGAACCCCATTACGCAACAATGCCCATTTGCATTGACAAAAAAGCCACCAAGAAAACCACCCAATGGTATAAGGCCTGCTTAAGTCGCTATGCCAGAAGTTACAATCCTGAATATGCATTGAAAGCTGGGAAACCAACAAAAATATTTGAATATAATCCGCCTCTCCACAATTGCTGCAACTTTGCAGAAGAGGCTTTAGAAGCTTGTGGATTAGCACATTGTTTTGATTTGGGTAAAAGCACTGGCCTTAATCGCAAAACCGGCCGACTGGAAGAATAACTACAGTGCCGACACTGAAGTCACATATGTCCTCTTAATGCATTTATGACCTATTTGACTGAACGCACTGGGAGGGCACATTTGCATGATTGTCGCCCTACGTTAGTTTCCCAAAAGTTAACGTACCCTGAGAAGTCTAAATCCCAGGAGGTCGTAGCTGTTGCCTGGGTCGCTGACACCACGAACCGCTGACCGGCAACTTCGGGCATCGTCGATCCAGGAGCCGCCACGAAACACTCGTACCAAGCCTGATGAAGGACCTTGAGGATCAGAAACGCTACCAGCAGAATAATTCCCTTTCCAGTCCTGGACCCACTCCAGAACATTGCCGTGCATATCATACAAGCCCCAGGCGTTGGGCGCAAAACTGGCGACTTTCATAGTTTTACCAGGATTGGTCCCCTTACATTCCTGAGAAAATCCATTACCGTAATTTGCCTTAGCGCAGTCATTCTGATTACCCCAAGGAAATCTGCTTGTCGTCCCGGCACGCGCCGCATACTCCCACTCCGCTTCTGTGGGAAGTCGGTATTTATCAGTTCCCTCTATACTGTTTAGTTTCCTTATAAACTTCTGTACATCGTTCCAAGAAACCTGTTCAACAGGGCAATCATCGCCGCAATTGCTAAAATGGGACGGATTATTCCCCGTGACCACTTTCCACTGCCCCTGCGTAACCTCCGTGGTCTGTATATAGAAGGAGCGGCTGATCGTCACATGGTGTTGTGTTTCATTGCTATCCCCTCCCGACTCGCTGATTTCCGAGCCCATTATAAATGTTCCTGAAGGAATCAAGACAAACTTCGCTCCCATAGAGGGGCTTGTGTAGGTCGCCAGATCCGTAGTCGAACTTGATGTGCGGGCTCCCATATCAGGGGCTGTGCGCTGTTCCGATGCAGCAGCAACGAGTCCAGGAAGAAAGAGAATCAGAATTATAAGGTTGACTGAGAGGATGACGAGACGGCTGGTTTTCCTATTCACGGACGGCTCCTTGAATCGGACGGTTTGGGATATGGGACGGAATTGGTACTTTATTGAAGGCGACTATAGGGAGATTAGCAGCCTATGTCAATACAAAATAGGGAGTGAACACTCAGGCATGATTGCTCTCCTACCCCATCGTCACGCCTGTATCCCAGGGGTGTTGCCCACCATCCCCCACAGAGGTCCTGGTTGAGGTCTCCATTCGCATAGAAACACCACCTGGCTGTTGGACATTTTCATGATTGATTGGCACATGGAGATCCATGGGCAGAGATTAGGCTAAACCGGCCAGACATTCCCTCTGTGCAAAGATGTCTGGGACGAGACGAAAATAATCAAGGAGCCAATTATAAATTAAAAGCCCCCTGATAAACCGGTTTCATCAGAGGGTCTTTGGGGGACACAGACTTTCAAAAGATGTGTCTCTATTTATCTCGTCGAATTCTCAAACCTCTTTTCGTCTCAGCCACGCTTCCTGATAGAGCCTGCCAATTGTCAGGAAGAGGGCCAGGAAGAACATC
>CAYMTB010000478.1:0-2013 GCA_964393225.1 uncultured Syntrophorhabdaceae bacterium | reverse complement strand
CTCGTGGGCCTTATCGAGTATTATTGGCTGTTCAAGCGATTGGGGAGCCGATGCGATCGCACACCGTGGAGTTTTGCTTTTTTTATGGGTGTGTGCGCATCCCTTTTGGGATTATTCATGCTGGTCACCATGATTATTCACAGAGAGGTCTTTTAATCGGCGGGGGGAGATCGAAGGCTGTTGGCCCTGGCAGATCGCCATAACCAAAACAGGATGAGCCTATGGCGGATCACTGGCAGAGGATTGTTGAGAATCTTTTTGGCCGGATGGACGGACCGCTCCATTTCCGGTTTATCGTGCAGCCGCTGATGGCGGTTTTCTTTGCGATCGTTGACGGGTGTAAAGACGCAAGGGCCGGGAAGCCCGCATATTTCTGGGCGCTGGTTTTCCATCCGGGGCATCGCAAAGGACTTCTGCGCGACGGTTGGAAGAGTGTGGGCAAGATATTTATCCTCGCGGTCGCGCTTGATATCGTCTATCAGTTAAAAGTTCAGCATTGGATCTATCCGGGAGAAATACTCATCGTGGCGTGTATTCTGGCGATCGTGCCGTATGTGGTGCTGCGCGGCCCGGTGAATCGCCTCGTGCGGCGGTTAACCATGAAAAACAATGAAGCGGATCATGCCTGAACACTCGATGCCTCTTGCGTTTCATGTGATGGCCAAGCCGACAGGCGCGCGCTGCAATCTTGACTGCGCGTACTGCTTCTTCCTGAAGAAGGAGGAGCTCTACCCGGGCAGCGATTTCCGGATGCCGGATGACGTGCATGAAGCCTATATCACGCAGCTTTTGGATGCCCACCAGGTTCCCCGAGTCACCGTCGCATGGCAGGGGGGCGAACCGACCTTGATGGGGCTCGATTTCTTCCGGCGGTCCGTGGAACTTCAAAAGAAGCATCAAAAGCCCCGCACCCGGGTCGAAAACACCCTCCAAACCAACGGCATCCTTCTTGACGACGAGTGGGGCCAATTCTTTCATGAGAACGACTTCCTGATCGGCCTGAGTCTGGACGGTCCCAAAGAACTTCACGACACCTACCGGAAGGACAAGGGAGGACATGGAACCTTCGACCGGGTGATGAAGGCCGTCCGGTTGCTCCGGAAACATCACGTGGAATTCAACATCCTCTGCGCGGTCAACAGAAAGAATGCCGACCATCCGGCAGAGGTGTACCGATTCTTCCGGGATGAACTCATCGTGAAGTATATCCAGTTCATCCCCATCGTGGAGCGGATAAACGAGAACGGGAAGACCTGCTTCCAGGAAGGAAACAGGGTTACGGACCGCTCGATCCTTCCCGAACAGTGGGGCCGGTTCCTGATCGAAATCTTCGATGAGTGGGTGAAAAGGGACGTGGGCCGGACGTTCGTTTTGAACTTCGACGGAGCACTGGCAGGGTGGCTGAACATGGCCGGGACCGTCTGCATCTTCGGCCCTACGTGCGGCCTGGGCACGGCTCTGGAACGCAATGGCGATCTGTATTCCTGCGACCACTTCGTCGAGCCGAAGTACTTCCTGGGAAACATCCTGAAGACCCCCATGATCGAACTCGTGGCCTCCGAGAAGCAGCGGAAATTCGGACGGGACAAACGCGATACGCTTCCCCGGCATTGCCGGCAGTGTGACGTCGTGCACATCTGCAACGGCGAGTGTCCCAAGAACCGCTTCATCCGGACGCCGGATGGAGAGCCGGGGCTTAACTACCTCTGCGAAGGTTACAAGGCATTTTTCGAACACGCTGATCATCCCATGAAGATCATGGCTGGACTGATGCGCAGAGGCCGGCTGGCCGGGGAAGTCATGAAGATAATGGAGACGGAAGGAGGCGAAAATGCATGAATGAAACCGGGCCGAAACGAGTTGTGTCTCTGCGGGGCGGGAAGCAAGAGTGACCATTGATTCGCAATAAAAAGGAGGGAATGTATGGCGCCTAAAAAACCCAATATCCTTATTATCTGGGGCGATGATATCGGCTGGTGGAATATCAGTTACAACAGCCGGGGGCAGATGGGC
>CAYMTB010000477.1:0-2025 GCA_964393225.1 uncultured Syntrophorhabdaceae bacterium | reverse complement strand
GAATCACGGCAATAGAAATAAGGGATTATCTAAGAAACGAGATGGATTTCATGCTTTCAGACATGAGGTTCAAGCATGAAACAAAACTTGAACTGAACATAGACGATTCAAGGTCGTTTTACACAAGGCTTGATTACAATGCCCTTTCATGGGCGATTACCTCAATCATAAATATTATTATTGATTCGACAGCTAAAGGCAGGACAATAAGGGTTGGCTTTTCTGGGGATACTATCTCAATAACCTGCCCTGAAATTACCTTTAATCCTGAAATAAAGGATGCAATTGATTTAGCCTGTTCTTCTCTCAGGGAATATTCGGTCATTTCCACGAGTGATACTGAAGGCATGACAGTAAGGCTGAAACTTAAAGGCGACTGATGGCAGGGGAAAAAATCAGCTGCCCTCATTGCGGAAAGATCACAGATAAATACCATACCCCTTCACCAACCGTTGATATAATCATAGAGACTGGCGCCGGGATTGTGCTTATCAATAGGAAAAACCCGCCTTACGGGTGGGCTATTCCGGGCGGTTTTGTGGATTACGGAGAAAGTGTTGAGCACGCGGCCATTAGGGAGGCGAAAGAGGAAACCGGGCTTAATGTAAGACTCACAGGGTTGCTTAGTGTATATTCCGACCCTGAACGTGATCCGAGGTTTCATACAATTTCGACTGTTTTTACAGGAACCGCAGAAGGCATGCCGGTTGGTCTTGACGATGCAGTGGAAGCACGCGTGTTCAGTCCTGATAACCTTCCAGAACCGCTCGCATTTGACCATGCTAAAATCCTGGCAGATTATATGGTGAAAAAAACAACCAGCACCAAAGATTAATCAAATAAAACGCAAGAATAAACACAACTATTTTGCTTAAAATAAAATTCCTGAATAATGGACAAGGAGATGTATATATTGTAGTTTAGTGCTATTCGTTATTCAGGCGCAAAAAACAATGTGAGGTGCACATGGTAATTTTTTCAACAAACTTGGGAGACATAAAGATAGAAATGTTTGAAAAAGAGGCTCCAATATCAACAGAGAATTTCCTATCATATGTCAGAGATGGTTTTTTTAATAGCACAATATTCCACCGTGTAATACCGGGTTTCATGATACAGGGAGGAGGTTTTACACCAGACATGATGGATAGGGATACAAATGCCCCTATTAAAAACGAGGCAAAAAACGGGCTTAAAAATGAGCGTGGCACACTCTCGATGGCTAGAACCACAGCGGTTGACAGTGCAACGTCCCAGTTTTTTATTAATGTTAATGATAACAAGTTCCTTGATCACGGGGTGCGTGATTTCGGATATGCTGTTTTTGCAAAAGTGATTGAAGGGATGGATGTGGTCGATAAGATTGCCGCTTTAAAGACAGCCAAAAATGGTTTCCATAGCGATGTCCCGCTTGAGCCTGTGGTAATCATCTCCGCCAAATTGGATGAATAGAAAATCAAGCTGTCATAAAACGGGAGTGCTTGCAAAAAAGCATAACTGGAATATTATATATATTACGTGATGAGTATATAGCGGGTTTGTGACAAGAGTGATTTTCAAGGAAAAGGGGGCTGAGAAATGGCATTAAAAAGACAATTCGTAAAGTCGAAACAGCAGTTCAAGGTAACGTTTACCATACCGAAAGATGCAGTTATTGAAGCAAAAAAGGTCTCTCTGGCAGGAGATTTCAATGAATGGGACACTGAGGCCGACCTCATGAAGAAACAAAAAGACGGATCATTTTCCATCAGTCTCTACCTTAAACCGGGCAGGGCATACCAGTTCCGCTATCTTATTGATAACGCCAGGTGGGAGAACGACTGGAAAGCAGACAGTTATATCCCGCATCCATTTGGCAGCGGTGATAATTCGCTTTTGATCCTCTAAAAGAGAATAAACGCCCTTTTATGAGGGCTTTTTATTGTACCGGATGGTGCTGGGCTTGACTCGTTGAGCAATCGTCTTATAATTCAAACATTGTTAAGTTTAATTGCGGCCGAGCTAAGGCCAATAACTTGGAGGAGG
>CAYMTB010000476.1:0-2026 GCA_964393225.1 uncultured Syntrophorhabdaceae bacterium | reverse complement strand
TAGAAAGCGTTTCACAATATACGGGCGCAATCGGAGAGATAGTGCTCAATTTTGCAACCGTAGACAGGTTAAGAATTGAAACAGGTATGGTTGTAGGATACCTGGGGCTTCTCTCCTTATCGGTTCCCGGTATTGCCTGGGGAATCCTGAAAGGCGCGGATTCATTGGGAGGTATGGTAGGAAGTATAGCAAGCACCCACGAGGCAGGTAGAGCAGGGGCGTCAACATCAACACAGAGAGCTTCAGATATGGCAAGTTACAGTGGCGGAGCGATGGTTGCATCTGCATATGGTTCGGGAATGGGGCAGAGCAATAATGCCGGCGGGATGATGGCGGCGGATAAATATGGTCTTGGTGCCATGCAAAATATGTCCGCTGTTAACCTTGAACATTCGCTTAGCGTTGCAACACCTGGAAGGGCAGGCGAAATAAACGAGGCATTAAGGCTCGGTCCTGCTGAGCTGTCGCAGTCTGGAGGAATAGGGCTGGCAAAAAGCACCATGAGTAACATCGGTACACGGGATACCTTCGACTATATGAAGGAGAGCGGTGCAATACCCGGCAATACGTCTTTCGAGGAATTTGAGAGATCAAAGCATTTAAGCAGCACGACAAACACACCCGATGGTATCAAAACGGCTCACTTCTCGCCTGATGGGAACCCGTTATATTCGTATACAAAAGGGGCGGCCAATGACGGGCAGTATGAAATTACGCATGGGTCTGACGGCAGTCAGATCATGGCAAAGAGGGAAGGTTTTTTCAAGTTTACCGGAGACAATGGTTCTGAAAGGAGTATCTACGGGACGCTCACGCAAAAAGGCGAAGGGTTCACTGCTGAGGGCGTTGATATAAATAGTGGCAGCAAAGTGTCGATGAGCGGGTCCGCCGGAAACGTAGACGCTATGAAGGGAGAAGTGTCGGGATATCGTGTATTCTCTGAACAAGGTTCAACAGGGATAAGCGAGCGCATGAATGTGTCGAAAGGCGAAGCTCTGTCGCAGTTGTCTGAAATGAAGGGAAGCAATTTCTATAAAGGAATAGAGGCGATGGGAAACGGTCCTGTATCGCTTGCTATTGAAAAGGATACAACAGGGAATATATCGAATGTGATGGCAACACAGGGAGGACGTTCATCAAGGCTCGACCAGAGGGACACCAATGCGATGACCACGTTCAAGCAGGGATATGATTCATGGACAGGAAGCAAGGCGGTAAGAGAAGACACCTACCTCAACCTGTCGCAGAAAGGGACAAAGTCGTGGGCAGGATATCAGGGAGTAACTGAGAATTCTAATACCAGAACGGGAGTATTCAAAGATACTGACCCGGAAACCGGTAAACAAGAAATGTTCTACGGAAGATGGCATAGCGACCCGGCAACGGGCAAACAGGTTGCCGCTGATTATACTAATCTCACTACGGGAAGGGTGTCTACGGTAAGAACAACAACCGGAGAAGATGGTACAGAGAATAAACATTATGGCGTAGGGCAGTATGAGTCTGGACAGGGCGGGGTAGGGCAGGTGAGCAATTTTAAAGAACTAAGCCACGACGAGATACAGAAAGGTGGGTTTGCTGCAAACAGAACCCTGGGACAGGCGGGGCAGGTGTTATATGAAGCTGACAAAATGGGGCAGTCGACAAGTGTTGAACATAAATTTAATATGGATTACCAAAAGGAGTTCAAAGGCACGGCTGGCGGAGTATTTCTTGAAGGAAATGACCTTACTGGTTTGTCAGATAGACAGATAGCATGGGTTATGGGAACAAGCTCAGCAAAAACAGCCATGGAAGATTTTAACAAAGCAGTCGGAGCTGGTAGAAATCTGAATAGAGGTACGGGGTATAAGCAAGGCGATAAAGGACAAACACCGTCACCGCCGTCAGAAACCAAAACGGTTAGTCCTAAAGCCCCCCAGAAAAACAAACCGCTACGTGCGGAGGGTAGATAAATAAAAGGAGAGCTACATGCTGGAAGTCATGAAGTGTTTAGTTGTGGAAAATGGTTTTATATGCCTGATAG
>CAYMTB010000475.1:0-2031 GCA_964393225.1 uncultured Syntrophorhabdaceae bacterium | reverse complement strand
CTGTAATTTCGTCTTTCGTAAGTCTGAAATTTTTTACCTCGGTCTGGCTTTCAAGGTAGGTTCCAATCTCTTCAAGAAGCAGTCTTTTGACTTGCTCAAGCGCGATAATTCGACAGGATATTTTGCTGTCAATTTCACCGGCTTGATAGGTGTACTCCTTAATGAATGTTTTCATCTCTGCAAAGACAGAGGAGAAGGATGCAAAGAGGAAAAACGCAACCATCAAAAGGACCGTTTTTTTCATAATACACCCCATTTTTCTTCACATCCGGACCATTTATTCACCAGATCGGCTATTTGCCGCCAGCCTCGGAGATTGAAATAACTGACACAGAAATCGGTGCGCCGAGAAACCTCAAGGGTGGTACGGAGTCCTTCGAGAAAGTGATTTTCTATGTTGTCAAATATCTTGGGCATGATGAGTCCTCATGTCGTTTCCTCTTCTGTCCCATCAGCTCGGGCGAAGCTTCTGAACCGAACAGGAAAGACCCTGTTCGCCTGTTGACAACTTGGGAGTATCGGAGCTCCGATACTATTTATCTCTTTGATATAATTAAGCAATAAGCGATTCATAAAAAATTTCCCTTTTTCCCGGGCAATGGTTTTCCTCCATTGCAATTCCTTCTTTTTGAACTGTTAGGAATTTCCGAATAGTTGCCCCACGAACGATTTCGCCCGTTTCGTAGATGTTTTTCAGGTGCTCGTTGATTGTCGGTACGGTCACCTCAAACAAGGTCGCCATCAACTTCTGGGTCAACCGGATGGTTTCATCCTCAAAACGGGCCTCGATGCTCTGCTCGCCTGCCTGTACATAATCGTTGATCCGCTCGGCAAGATTGTCCGGTAACGTGATCGATAGTGTTTTCATGGGCGTTCACATCTCATTCCTTCTTCTCCACCAGGTAACGTTTCAACTCGGCATCGTCAGCGAGCGCTTCCCGCTCCGCCTCCACCATTAACCGATGTTGATGAAAAATGTCGTATTGTTCGAGGGCCAGTTGATCAGCCACCACCTTGCTGACTTTCCCTGCATTGGTCAGAATGTCTCGCTCGTTGAACTGCAGAAAAGCATTCAGCTTTTTCCGCCAGTCCCGCATGAAGATCTGACGATGCCGTTTGGCCTGGTCCTCCGCATAATCCAGGTACATAGTGACGATCCGGTTGAGCCCTTCGATCTCTTCGGCATTCAGGTAATTCTTGGCAATGGTGACATCCCCCTTGCGGACTTTGGCCCCTTTCCAGGATGTCAAACCCATATTAGGCTGTGCGGAGTCGGCTCGTTTGGCGATCAGCTCGGCAGCAGTCTTGCCGGATATAGCAAAGTGCAGCTTGTTTTGCACGATACTGAAGAACTCCATCGTTTCCTCGGCCTTGGGATCGTAATCAGCCGCCAATTTGTAGATATCCCGGATCTTTTGATAAAAACGTTTTTCACTGGAGCGGATATCCCTGATCCTCTCCAGCATCTCGTCAAAGTAGTCGGATCCAACATTGACGACTGCCTTCAGGCGCTCGTCGTCCATCGTGAAGCCCTTCACCAAATACTCGTTCAGGCGCTCCGTGGCCCACCGGCGAAACTGGGTGCCCCGGCTTGATTTGACGCGGTAGCCGACAGCGATAATAGCTTCAAGGTTGTAAATTTTTGTGAGATAGACTTTCCCGTCGACGGCAGTTGTCAAGTATTCCTTGACAACTCGATTGTCCTCCAACTCGCCTTCATTGAAGATATTTTTAAGATGGAGGCTGATATTTTGCTTGGACGTCTGGAAAAGCTCCGCCATTGTCGACTGGTTTAGCCAGACGGTTTCGTTTTCTAATCGCACTTCAATGCGCGTCTGTCCATCCTCGGTTTGGTATAGCAGAATGGGGCTATCCATTCTTCTCTCGTAATGGAATGACATACGGTACCAGGCGTTGATCACCTGCGCACTCTGATTGAGTTTGAGGGGTGGTTCTCTTCCGAGGAGGTATGTCTCCAATCCCTGAGTCATCTGCGATGGCGTTATTGGTTTCAATGCCCCTAATGCGCGG
>CAYMTB010000474.1:0-2033 GCA_964393225.1 uncultured Syntrophorhabdaceae bacterium | reverse complement strand
ACAGGGAGATGACAGGCAAAACAGAAAGGATGGTCTTGAATGCAGCCTTTTTGGTTTACACGGATAAGGTCGATGCATTTGTGAAGACCCTTGAAGATATGGCCGAGGCCTTTAAGACAAGAGGGCTCAGCCTTGAATACAGCGGTCCCTGGCCTCCTTTTAATTTTACAAACGGAGAAAAAATGCATGATAAGTAAACGTGATAAGGTGGCGCTGGTTGATGTGCTGGACAAAGTCCTGGAAAAGGGGGCGGTGATCAACGGCGACATGGTGATAAGGGTAGCTGATGTAGACCTTGTGTTTCTGGGCTTAAGGCTCATCCTTACTTCAGTTTCCAAGGCCGAGGAGTTATCCGGGAAAAGCCGCAGCAGCCCCGAAAGAGAATTGACTGAAGAAGACAAGGCATACATTGAGAAATTACAGAAAGAGATAAAAAAGGCTGAAGAAAACATTCCCAGACTTATCAATGCGGACAGCCCGAGGGAAACGGAACAGGGTCTGGCAAAGCTCATTTTAACCATTGTCGAGTTGATAAGAAAGCTTATGGAGAAGGAGGCATTCAGAAGGGTAAAGAAAGGCACGCTTTCTCCGGTAGAGATTCAAAAGCTCGGATTGAGTCTGAAGGCGGTAAAGAAGAAGATGCAGGAAATCCAGGCAATCTTCGGCATTGAAGATAAAGATATGAACCTGAATCTCGGTCCATTGGGAGATTTGATGTGAGAAAAGCAGTGAATAGTGAGTAGCCGCAGGCCTTAGCCTGTGTACTGATAGCTGAAAACAGGAGGAACAAATGAAAGTAAAAACAGTTTTACCGATGATGGCAGTTATCGTCGGCGTGGCACTTCTTGGTGGATGTGCGACCCAGCCCCAGACTGTGTCGATGCAGACATCTGGTGGACAACAGGAGCAGATTGCTGTCCCCAAGAGCACATTGACGGGCGCAGCTTCCGGAGTACAGGCGGATGCACTGGCACAGGAAATCGTGGATTCGAACAACAACAGTATGAAGGAGTTCGATAAGCTGCAGGGGCATCTCGATAAGGAAGATAAGCGTATGGCAGGGCTACAGTCCTCGGAGGACAAGGAGTTACAGACGGCGCAGCAGGCACTGGCAAAGCTCGAAGCCCTTTCAAACGAGCAGGGTACCGGTCAGATAACGCTATTCTTCAAAACCGGATCAGCCAAACTGGATCAGCCACAGACACAGCGGCTCATCACCTTCCTCGACTACCTCTCCCGCTCCAGTCATGGACGGAAGGTTATTTTGCTTTCCATCGGCAGTGCATCTGCCATCGGGACCGCACAGGTCAACAAGAAGCTGAGCATTGTACGTTCAGAAACTCCCCTGCCCATCATTGACCAGTACCTGGTGAACATCCCGCACACCTTCTACAAGGTTACGGGCATCGGCGACATGTATGCGCCTAAGGGCGAATCGCTGAAGGTCGAGCAACGGTACCAGAACGTGCGTATCATTGCGGTGTACGATACCAGCACACTTCCCAAATAACCGGGGAGATAATAGTGAATAGTAAATAGTAGGTAGCCGCAGGCTTTCCCGACTGCGCTTCGGTTTTGGCGGACAGGAGCCTGCATACGAGACTCTACGCTAAACGCTATCTGCTAAAAGGAGAATGTTATGTCTGAACAGAAACAGATGATGCATGCAACACAGGCTACCAACCTTGCCGATATATTAGAAAGGGTACTGGACAAAGGGATCGTTATTGCGGGGGATATCCAGATCAGGATTGCCGACATTGAACTTTTAACCATCAAGATAAGGCTGCTCATCGCGTCCGTTGATAAGGCGATGGAGATGGGGATCAACTGGTGGCAGCAGGACACTTATTTGTCAGATGGCAAAAAGGCAAAAGCCGTTGAGGACGAGACAAAAGAATTGAAAAAGAGGATTAAGCTATTGGAAGAGAAAGTGAAGTAATAATGAGGAAAGAATATGGCCATATCAACAAAAAAGGATTCACCCGACGGACTCGGGAAACGGAAGGAAGAGTCAATTCAATCTGAAAGAC
>CAYMTB010000473.1:0-2034 GCA_964393225.1 uncultured Syntrophorhabdaceae bacterium | reverse complement strand
CGTTGTAGGCGGGCATGGCGGCAATGGTTAGAGACAAGATATAGCCTCGTTGTGATCTGGTACTTGGGAGGGATTAGTAGTATGCATGGGAAGGTAACCTTTTTTGGGACTTTGAGGATGGGAATTATAACCAGCGGCTGCGGACGGCCACCACCGCAGACACAGAGCGCACGGATGACTCACAGAGTACTATTTTCTCAAAAGGGCTACAGAGAGCCATTTTTTAATTGTATTGGGCTTGACAATAATTCCAATTCTATACTATTATAGTCGTCTCTGTGCGTACTCTGTGAACTCTGTGTCTCCACATGAAAAACTTAAAAAAACAAGATGCTGCGGTTCAACCGCATCCCTCCTTCAAATCTTTCTCCACCAAGTATCCTGCCTGACTGATGACTTTTATCATCTCGTCGATATCCATCCTGCTTATGGACGAAACAGAGCTGGGTATTCTTGGTTTGGTTTTCTTGACCTCTGGCTCTTGGTAATTTTCGTGATTCATAAGCAAATGATGGAGAATGCAGAGCACTTTTCTGGCCAGCGCAACGGCTGCTATATTCTTCTTTCCGCACCTTGCCAAGATCCTCTGGAAGAATCTCTTTAACTTTGAATTCTTCTTGGTCCTTGATATGGCTTTTGCAACTTCCACCAAGATCCTTCGCATATGCTTAGATCCCGTCTTAGTGATCTTCCCATTTCGCAGCTTGCCTGCCGATTGGTAGACCGAAGGCACAATGCCGAAGTATTTTGCCATCTTATCCGCACTTGGAAAGTCCCTGTAATCTCCCATTTCTGCAATAATGGTAGCTGCTGAAATGAATCCAACGCCTGGCAGTGATAAAGCGATTTTTAGATCCTCTTCAAAGGGTTTTACTTTTATGGCGATCTCAGCTTCCAGGATTTTTACCTTCTTATTGATATCATCGATGACATCAAGATTTGCCTTGATTAAAAATACCTGGACGGGATCTATTCCATTCCTAATGGCTTCTCTGAGTTCTTCTTCCTTCTTCCGAACCCTCTTCGAAGGTATTCCAGACATGATCTGATCGATCGTCTTGCCTTCCAGAAGCCTATCAATGATATATCTTCCCGATTTGCCAAAAGAGTCGGATATGACTGAGGAGAGCTTTATGCAGCAGGTCGAGAGTAATTGATGAATCTGGTTCTTGACTTTGGACCTTGCATTGACTAATGTCTCACGAGCACGAGTTATGCTTCTCAGATCTCGGTAATCCTTGGGATAGATTCTGGAGGGCGTGATGAGATTATTGAGACAATATTTCGCGATTCGTTCCGAGTCGAGTTTATCGGTTTTCTTGTGCTCAATGTTCCGGATCTGATATGCATTGGCCAGGATAAATTCGACATGACCTTCCAGAATGGTGAAGATAGGATACCAAAAACCTCCAGTGGATTCTACAGCCAGCCTCTGGCATCTGTGGTTTAAAATCCAGGATCTAAATGCCAAGAGGCCATCTCGGTTCATATTAAAACGTTCTTGAAGCTTCAATCCACTCCGGGATATCATTGTAGCAATAAGAAAATCCCTGTGGATATCCGCTCCGCAAACTATTTCCTTATCTGAGTCCATCGTCTACCTTGCCTGATATGGGCAGATGATGATCACTCGTGAGTGCAACTTCACATACGCGTTCAAAGACGCATTGGGGCATCCGCGAGATCATGGTTGTCTTTGTGTCGAGATCTAGTCTCAGGTCACAGATCAGCCTTCACTGCCCATATCAGCCTTGCCTATGGCTCTATGGGTTTTTCATGCTTTGGGCATGATCCCTGCCTGCGGATCATGGGCTCTTTGTGGTTGGATCGTTAGTTGTTTGGTTATAATTTTCTGCTAATAATAATAGAAAACCGAAGGCTTTGCTTTCCCAAAATCCTGCCCCCCGGAAAAGCAGCCTTATCCGACCTCCATCTCCGCCTGACCCTCAGGCCCGACCGGCCTCCCGTGCCCGAGTGCGAGCGCGTGCGTGCGGGCGCAGCCTGGCGGATCGGCGCAGTAGCCCATAATTGTCC
>CAYMTB010000472.1:0-2039 GCA_964393225.1 uncultured Syntrophorhabdaceae bacterium | reverse complement strand
GAGAAATGGTATCCTTCGATGAAATATACTTCAACCTCCTCCAGGAAGGTGAAATATCGGCCGACATCCGCCGTGAGATATCGAAGATCCAAAGCGTCGTGCCCGCCGCCACAGATCTTACCCCGAAACTCGCAGAAGTGCTGTTTCTGACCGGAGAATTGAGTTATCTCCCCAAAACGGCGGATAACCTGGCTCGCCTCCTCGCCACCGACACATCCCAGGATCTGACCTCGCAGCAACCGCTCATTGACGGGGAGCTGGAAAAACTGAGGAAAGCAAAGATAGTAGCCAAGATAGGCGATGAATGGGAGTTCCTCACCGGCGAGCGGCGCACCTTTGAAGAAGCCGTGGACACCGTCGCCACGCAACTGAAATATCAGGACCGTGAAGAGGGGTTGAACAAACTCGTCAGCGCTTACAGTCTCGGTGTCGAGACCATTCCCTATAAAGGGCACGACTTCCAGGTCCGTCTTTCTTTCGACAATAAAATGCTCGTCAAGAACGGCCACGTCGATGTCCAGATTATTTCTCCTTTCGGTCATTATGCGGGGAAAAAGATCACAGATTATGAAAACGAAAGCCTCAAACCGGAGAATCACCAGGCGGTTTATATCTTTTGCGACCGGGTCTCGCAATTCAGCGAGCAACTGGACCGGTATATCGCCATGAAAGAGGTCGTGGACAAATGGCTGACAGATCCGGGCAAATCAGGCAGTGAAAAGGAACTATCCAACAAAAAGGCCACCGTCGATCTGCCCAAATTGAAGAAAACCGTTGAAGATTCGATCAGGCAGGGCATGAAGCAGGGACATCTGATCTTCCGTGGCAGCAGCCGCGCCATCGTTTGCAAGACGGGACAGCAGCCGGCAGAGGCTATCTGCACGGAGATCAGTCACTACTTTGGGACACTCTACCCTAAATATGACAAAGTACCGATCCGGATCAAATCGGAACAGCAAGACATCACCGACGTTCTGGCCGGTTCCAAAAATCTCTCTCCAGATGTGAAGTCCCTGAAACTATACGACAAGACCGGCCAGTTGGATACGCACATCCCCCTGATCGATGAAATTCGCATCTACCTGACGAACCGGCAGAACAAAAAGCAGCGCACCCTGGGGCAGGATATTCTTGATCATTTCGAATCTTTGCCTTACGGCTGGGACCCCAACGCCGTTCGCATCGGAATCGCCGCCGCGGTCCGGTCCGGCCTGATCAAGATCGCCGTCGGCAAGAAGGTCTATACCAATCCCACCGACACGGAATTGATCGCAACTATGCGCAACAGCAAATCTTTCAACAAGGCAGAGGTCATTCTGGAAGAAACGGATGTGGATCAAACGGTATTGATTGCCGTCCGCACCCTGCTGATCAAGCTTACCGGTAATCGCAAAATAGATGAAACGCCTTCGGACATGGCTGCGGCTTCCGTTAAATATCTTACCGAGGTGAAAAAGAAAGGCGATGATGCCCATATCTGGGCTAAAGCGGCCAATTTCCCTTTGCCGGAGTCATTCACCGCCGGTATGGATACCATCGCAACCCTGCTCAACCTGACAAATCCGGTGCACCATATCAAGGAATGGGAGGCGAAATCACCGTCTATAGAAAACGAATTAAAAACAATCCTTGATATCCACACTTTCTACGGTATCCTGGCGGACACATTCAAGGAAACCCGAGAGCTCTACAATATGTTGCAAAGCATCCATTACAAGATACCCAAGAAAAACATCATCCATCATTTCCTCGATAATTTTGCCATTGCCCTTCAGGATGCCACCGTCCATAAAAAGGATGTCTGGCAGACCCTCCAAGATAACAAAGCCCACGTTCTGACCGAAGTGGAGGTGCTGAAACGACAGTGGCGGCAGGCAGCCAGGGAATCGCTTCGTCCCCTGGAAAACCGAACCCAGGAGGAAAAAACAAAGGGGTTGCTGACACAGGAAGAGGTAGCCGTCTTCGACAAGGCATTGTTGGAAATGGCTGAAGAAATCGAAGCAGAAGCCGATCTGATCAAGATCGCCCTCCTTCCGGAC
>CAYMTB010000471.1:0-2046 GCA_964393225.1 uncultured Syntrophorhabdaceae bacterium | reverse complement strand
GGCTGGTATCTATATATCGCGCGGCAAAACACGCTGGTTCAACACTGGTTATTGATCTATACACCGCTTATATTTTAGATCGCTTACACACCGATCACAGCCGCCTGCCACAGTACGATTGGCCTAATACGCGGGTGAAATATTTCATGGCTCACAGAGACACGCTCGAGCGCAGCAATAACAATCACTTGTTGGATAAATATAGTAAAACCGCAATTAAAATCGAGGAGATAAACTCAAACCGGAAACACATGGTTATGCTAATGCGGGACAATTCAATATTCAGGGCCTGCCTGCGGAAAATGCCTGATCTTGAGGGCGCACTGGCGTTATACTCTATGTGGGAAGGCTATGTGACCGACCGCTTCAGGGCTACTCTAAAGAGACACAAAATCGACTATCACTATATTCACACCAGCGGTCATGCGGTGCTGGGTGACCTTCAAAAGCTAGCTGAAGCACTAAAGCCCAAATCCTTGATTCCTATTCATACTTTCCACGCGCACGAGTATTCCAGGTATTTCGAGAATGTTAGGCTGGTTAATGACGGCGAGCAAGTTATGCTATAGATATAGAGAAGCACATTAAATGTAGCTTATGATGGTAAAAGGGTTGACGGGGGTCAAAAGCTTCCCAATTGCCCAATGAAATTGCCATCAACTGCTGTTAACAAATTATAATCTTAGATGTACTTCCCCTGAAATCGAGGTAGCAATATGGTTGAGAATACTGATTTAAGTGAAATACTGAAAAACTATCCGGATAAATGGGTAGCTCTCTCTGGTGATAGCAGCAAAGTAGTGGGTGTGGCGGATAAACCAGCAGAGGCACTGCAGCAGGCTCACGCTAAAAACGAACCCGACCCCATCCTGACCAGAGTTCCAAAGAACTATGGAACCTATATACTGTGAGCGTCCGTTTTAAACTCGATTACAGAAAATTCCCCGCGCAGCCTACCGAGCCATTCCCAAGACGAACCAGCGTATCACGACCTGTAATTCCTGTTGCTTTGATAAATGGCTCTCAACGCGTCAGGAATTTGGCCTTGATTGATTCGGGCGCCGATTATTGTATCTTCCATGCCGAAATCGGCGAGCAGATCGGCCTTCAGATAGAATCAGGTAAACGCCTTTCTTTTTTCGGTTCCAGTGGTCAGGAGCAGTTTGCTTTTTTCCACGAGATTAAGCTTGAAGTCGGAGGCCATGAGATTTCTTGTTTTGCAGGCTTCTCACAAGAGTTACAGAGCCTGCCATACGGTATTCTGGGTCAGATAGGTTTCTTTGATAAGTTTAAGATCACCTTTGATTATGAGAAAGAAAAAATCGAGCTACAGTCCATTGAGGACTAAATTTCTCCATAAAAAAAGCGAATAGGGACTTTTAAACCCTGCTCCTTTAATGGTAACATACATCCTCGGCTTCCCGTCTGTAAAATAAACGTCCTGATCCGCTTTATTGATGATGACCGAAAAAGAAACCATACTCAGCGTCAGAGACCTCTCGCTCTGGTTCGGCGGGGTCAGGGCGCTGACGGATATCAACCTTGATATCCGCAAGAACGAGATATTGGCCATCATCGGCCCCAACGGGGCGGGCAAGACCTGCCTGCTCAACTGCATCAACGGCTTCTACAAGCCGCAGAGGGGCGAGATAAGGTTCAATGGTAAAAAAATAAACGGCATCAAGTCGGACCGCATCGCCAAGATGGGTATCGCGCGCACCTTCCAGAATATCGAGCTTTACGCCGGCCTGAGCACACTGGACAACATCCTGGCAGCCCGGCACGTCCTTATGAAGCAAAACGTCTTCAGCACCTTCCTCTATTTCGGGCCGGCACACCGTGAAGAGGTCGAGCACAGGAAGACCGTTGAGGACATCATAGATTTCCTGGAGATCGAGCGCATCAGGAAGACCGTGGTCGGCTCGCTGCCCTACGGGTTAAGGAAAAGGGTTGAGCTGGGCAGGGCGCTGGCCCTGGAGCCGAGGCTGATACTGCTGGATGAACCCATGGCGGGCATGAACCTCGAGGAGAAGGAGGACATCGCCC
>CAYMTB010000470.1:0-2048 GCA_964393225.1 uncultured Syntrophorhabdaceae bacterium | reverse complement strand
AGATTAAAATGTGAAACCTTAAACAGAACTTAACAGATTAACATCAATAAGAAAATCAGGTTATCTTACGTATAGCAATAAACTATCAATAATCTCTCAACAATACGATGGATATTGATAATGTGCAAAGAGATAGTCATCCTGCGGACAAAGAATACCTTCGCAAATCACAAAATACGCATAAGCAGGAAGAGACCTGTCTTTCTTTATAGCTATTGCAGAGAAGATGCTTGCCATAGTAGACTGGCGTGCTTTTCCGGAGCTTCCGGAAGAAATTCGTTTGTCTATTAAAAGGCCGATGGAGCTGAAGACCATAACGATGACGGAAGGTTGACAAGATGCACGAACTCCCGGTCATGCAGAGTATCCTCTCGATTGTATTGAAGCACGCCGCCATGCACAACGTGAAAAAGGTACATGCCATTAATCTGCTAGTGGGAAAACTTAGTGATCTCGAAGTTGAATGGATGCAACGCTACTTTGATTACCTGAGTGTCGGCACGGTGGCCGCAGGCGCTAAGTTCAATATCGAATGGGTGCCGGCAGTGCTTTCCTGTGAGGTCTGCCAAACCAGGGTTGAGATCAACAAGGTCAACCTGGATGGTATTACCTGCCCTGCATGCGCAAAAAGCAAATTTCAACTTGTATCCGGTAAGGAATATCATATCAAGAACATGGAGGCTGAGTGATGAGTGAGATCAGGCTTATCGAAATCAAAGAGGAGATCCTTACGGATAATAAAGAAGAGGCCGATAACCTGAGAAAAAAACTGAAAGACCGCGGAATTTTTCTCCTCAACCTCATGTCTTCCCCAGGTGCAGGGAAAACGAGCCTCATCCTCAGAACCATCGAGCAACTGAAAACTAAATTCCGCATAGGCGTGCTCGAGGCGGACATCGACTCAACTATGGATGCCGAAAAGATTGTAGATGCCGGCATACCGGCCGTACAGATCAGGACGGGCGGATTCTGCCACCTCGACGCAGGCATGGTCATGAAGGGCCTGGACGCCCTTGATCTCTCGGTCCTTGACCTGGTCATCATCGAGAATGTGGGCAACCTCGTATGTCCGGCTGAGTTTGACACGGGCGCTATCAAAAATGCTATGATCCTGAGTGTCCCCGAGGGGGACGACAAACCCCTGAAATACCCTCTCATGTTCAATATCTGCGATGTGTTGCTGGTGAATAAGATTGATTATCTGGGTCTTTCTGACTTCCACATGGAGACCCTACATGAACGGGTCCGTACCCTGAACTCCCGCATAACCATTATTGAAACTTCTTGTAAAACTGGAACGGGAATTGATATGTGGTCAGCATGGCTGGCCGAAGAAATCAAAAAAATAGAAAACGAAGGGAACGTCAATGATGAATGATGAAGCCTATTATAAATTAGCAAAAGTCCTCGATACCTTACCCAACGGTTTTCCGACCACGGAAAGCGGTGTGGAGATCAAGCTTTTGAAGAAGATATTTGCTCCGGAGCAGGCTGATCTCTTTTGTCAGTTGCGGCTGACCTTTGAAACGGCCGAACAGATTGCAGCACGTACGGGATTGCCACTGGAAGATCTGGAAAGAAAACTGATCATGATGGCCGCCGGGGGGCAGATATTCATGATCAAGATGAATAAAATGCGTTATTTCAGGATGTTGCCATGGCTTTTCGGAATCTATGAGTTTCAGCTTAATTGCCTTGATAAAGAGTTTGCCTTATTGCACAAGGAGTATGAACCCTTTTACCACCGACAATTCTTCTCACAAAAGCCACAACTCATGCAAACTATTGCTATTGAAGAGAGCATTCCCGTCCATCAGGAGGCGCTGCCTTATGAAAAAGTTTCGACGATCATTGAAAGCAACCAGTCCTTCCTCCTGAATGAATGCATCTGCAAAAAAGAGCGGGGATTGCTTAATCAACCCTGTGACAGACCTGTAGAGGTGTGTCTTTTTATGGCCCCTTTCCCCGGTGTTTTCGACAAGTCCCGAACCGGACGTGTCATTACCAAGGCGGAGGCTTATGAATTACTGAAAACAACCGAAGAGCAG
>CAYMTB010000469.1:0-2055 GCA_964393225.1 uncultured Syntrophorhabdaceae bacterium | reverse complement strand
TGTAAAATCAATGCAATTTCTTTACTGACCATACCGTTCTTGATCATGGTGGCAATCTGAATTTCCTGGGGGGTCAGATCGTATTTGGGCATGGACAGGTGATGCAGGAAAGGAGAAACAATGTTTTTCAGGTTCGTTTCCACGATGTTAATGTAGGCCATTTGCGTAGCTCCCAACTGGCTTGTTTTCAGTTTATCAAGATAGGGGGTGACAAGCTCGTTCATATTTGCCAGGATCTCTTGCTCAATCGTGTTCTTTTCAGCTTCCCGATGCTGCAACAGGACTTTCAGGGCCGTATTTAACTCCTCCAGTTCCGCCGTCCGCGTTTTCACCAACTCTTCCAAACGCTGATTGTGTTTATCCTGTTGGATTTCCAACTCTTTTTGCTTGGTGATGTCCCGGTTGCTGGCGCGGCGGCCGAGGGGTTTTCCGTCGGCACTGAATACCGGCTGACAGATGTGGCTGATCCAACGTTCCTCTCCGTTCCTGGTGATAATGCGGAATTCAAAGCTGTAAACCTGTCCGGTTGTGAGCTCTTGCTCATGCATGGCCAGAATCGATCGGTCGTCGGGGTGGGCGATCTTCATCACGAGATCGGGATCGTTCATGAATTCTTCTACACGGTAGCCCGTTGTTCTCTCACAGGCGGGCGAGATATAGATATAGCGGTGTTCTACGTCCCGCCATGTTTCCCAATTATAGGTAAAGTCAGCAATGGTACGGAACCGCTCCTCGCTTACCCGCAAGGCTTCCAACGACCGCTGCCGCTGTATAATGCTCCAAATGTTCTCCAGAAAGAGATGGATGTGGAGGTAATCGGATTCGGTGTAGCTTTCCCTCTTATTCGCAACTGTGGTAACAGCAACGACTTTACCTCCCTCGATGATGGGAATACTCATCAGGCGCGACAGGGCCACATGGCCTTCGGGGCAGCCCTTTTTGAGGGGATCGGGCTTGTTGTAGTCGTTGACGATCACCGGCTTGCGTTGTCTTATCGCCTCGGCCCAGATCCCGGCGTTCCCGCAGGGGAATTCCACCGGTTTGTTATCCATGGTACAGGACTCCATGACCTTTTCCGACCATAAATGGGCCGTCATCAGTGTTTCATCCTCGTTGATAAATCCGAAAAATCCCAGTTCGCTCCCGCTGATTCTGATACACTCTTCAATCACGAAAGAACCGATCTCCTTGATTTGTGTATCCGCCATCTGGCATATATTGAGAAGGGCTTTGAGCTGATTTCTCTCCCTGGACAGGATTTCATCGGCCTGTCTGCGTTCAGTCTCCGCCTGACGGCGCAATTTAACGGTGTTCTCCGGGGGATTATTGTGCTTTTTCATAGCGTTTCCATACCTATTTGTCTATTGATTGGAGATGAAAGGCTTACTTTTCATCTAACAACTGTTGTATCCTTGCTCTCCGCGACATTTGGGGTGTGCCGGGAGCCCGGACCCCTCCAGTCTGTGTGGGAGCTGGAGACGCGGCCGCTTTTGGAGACAGGGTTCCTGCCGGAGAAGCTGCAGGTGAAATGGATGTTGAGGAGGGCGATGCAGTTGCCGGAGAAGCTGCAGGCGGGGATGATGTCAAGGTGCCTGCGGGTTCTTTCGAGGCCATTGATGCCGCCGTTTTTGCACCCTTTTTTTTGTTCTTATCATCCAGCAACACCACTATCTTGTCATCTCCCTTTACCAGGGTAATACGGTCCGGTTCAACATCCCGTAGGACATACCCGCTCACAGTGTCTCCCTTCTTTAGTTGCGTCTGACGCTTTCCCCGGCCCGGGGTCGAGCGGGCGGCTTTGATGTCTTCGATAAAGGCAACGCTCAGAGTATCCGTGATCAGGACTCCATAGAGGACGATCTCCGGTGGCGGAACAGCAACTTTCTGTGCGAGCATCATCCTGTCCGGATGGAAAAGGTTCTGCTCCGTAATCATGATGAAGTCGGAAAGCGGGGGAACCTGTGCTGCCGTTTGTTTTTCCTCTTCTCCGATCGAGGCCTGCTTGCCTGCAGGCATGGTCATTTCTGTCCTCATTTTTTTTAAGAGGGGCAGTAC
>CAYMTB010000468.1:0-2061 GCA_964393225.1 uncultured Syntrophorhabdaceae bacterium | reverse complement strand
CGTTATCCATAATCACAGTTGCATCCTTTTTAGAGCCGGAAGGACCGAAAATGATCGTATCTCCGGCAGCTGTAAGTTTCTTGCTGCGCTCTTCAATATCTTTAAAGCTGCCGGCGGTTGCGATATGCTGATAAACGGCGACAGCCTTATTGAACATGCGCTTTCTTTCAAAATCCAGAGCCAGATTGTAAAGAGATTCTTTGATGGTTTCGTCTTCCACCGGGCATTTACGAAATTTTTCGAAAGCCATATCCAGCAGACCTTGCCCTTGAAAAGATAAACCCAGCATTTTGTTAGTCTCGATACTGTCTGCCTCAATGCGGTCTTTAGTTCTTTCCACAAACAAATATCTCTTGGAGACTACAAGTATGTAGCCTACAATCAACAACACTGCGGCATACATGGCTTTAATCCACCAACCGAAAGCGGCAAAAAGAAAAATTGAAATTATCAGCCAGACCACCAAAAGGACAAGTGAAATGATTGCGCTGCGTCCGGCTTTTATGTTGGGAATGACAAGCGCGACGTAAAGACCGAAGAGAATAATAATAATTACTTCCAGAATTGCCGCCCAGTACGGACGAACAACATGATCACCGGTAATGATGTTATCAACCGCGTTTGCAATGATCGTTCCCGGCCCAACGCCCGCGCCTGATGAGACAGACGTTACCTGCATTGTCCCAAGACCTGCGGCACTTTGGGCAATGATGACAATCTTATCACTAAAAGCAGTGGGTGAAACTTTTTTATTATAAACATCAAAAAATGAATAATATGGGATATCACTTACATAGCTGATGAGCATTTTGTTATCCTCATAAAGAGGAATTGATTTGGAACCAAATTTTAGCGGGTTGCCCGCCTGTAAATCTTTCAAATCCAAATTCATATATTTTAAGGCAAGCTGCAAGGAGAAGGAAGGAAATACCCTTTCTTCAAAATTAATAAATAACGGCTCACTGCGCACCGTGCCGTCGAAATCGGCTACGCTATTGATATGCCCCAAAGCCAGAGAGGCGGTGGCAAATTCCGCAATCGGCGGCACCATTTCGCGCGCGGTCATACTATCTTCAAGCATTAGTGAACCAAGCGAACTATTCTGGAGATAATCCGGCAGGCCCGAAGCAACACGACCTGTGGATTTACCCAAAGCAAAATAAAGAGGCAAAACAACTTTCTTGCTGGCCACAATTGTTCCTGCCAGCATGCCATCATTATCGAGCCTCTTTTCCGCTTCTTTGAGCTCTTTAATAAGACCGCCGGAAGCAAACTGGGAAGAAGCCTCAATGGAATGGATAATATTGCGTACTTCCTCCAGGCCCTGACTTAAATCTTTTTCAGAGTAAATGATATCAAGACCGATTACTTTAGCGCCGGAGGCATCAAGTAGATTGACCATGGTCCCGATATAAGCGCGCGGCCATGGCCAGCGCCCCAGTTTGGTAATGCTTGCGTCGTCAATAACCACAACGGCTATGGGGGCGGTAGTCGGTTTTACGTTCATACTGACACGCAAATCATAAAAACTTCGCTCAAGAGATTCCAACGGGCCCCACACAAGCAAAAAGAAAAATAGTGTGAGCAACGTAAGAGAAATTCCAAGAGTCAAATCAGAAATTGTCGACTTTTTAAGTTTCTTCATGTAAGTTCCTTTTTTACGGGACATTTTATAATGCTTATAATTTGTTTTTATCATAACTAATGAGAATATAGCAAGATTTCTTGCAAATATTTTAATGAGGGGTAAAATGCGCAGAAGAGATAAGAAAATCAAAGATAATCGTCAAATTGACGAGATCATACGAAAAGCAAATTGCTGCCGGATCGCTTTAGTTGATGGCATTTATCCATATATTGTTCCGGTCAACTTTGTCGCAAGCAATAATCATCTTTATTTTCACTCGGCAAAAGAAGGAAGAAAAATCGATATTCTCCGAAAGAACAATTCCGTCTGTTTTGAAATAGATATAGAAGGAGAAATAGTTAAGGGTCAGATAGCTTGCTCCTGGGGAATGAAATATGTAAGCGTTATCGGATTTGGTCAGGCTTTTTTTATTG
>CAYMTB010000467.1:0-2065 GCA_964393225.1 uncultured Syntrophorhabdaceae bacterium | reverse complement strand
ATTAATAACTGTAATTAAGTAATTAAGTTATAAACCGCTTATAATCACTCAGTTACTCAATCACTCAGTTACTTGTTTTTCTGATTACTTACTCACTCATTTGCTAAATTTTTACTGAATGTCGGTCCACCTCCATCCTTCTTGAAAATCCTTTGGACCCTCTCCTGCATGTCTTGAAAACTTATAGTGTTGTCCGGGGACATGTTAACCACATCGATACCGCGTAAAAATCCCCGTCGTATAAAATATTCTGTGCCGCTTTCGTGAATTTTACCATTCAGATGAAACTGATCATTTTCAAGAATACATTTTATGCCAATGCGGCTATAAGGATATTCCTTGAAAAAACGGTTTATACCACTTTTCAGAATTGACCCTACTGCGCCTGAACCTGTACCTATTATTGATATGTTTTCTATGGCATCGACGCTTATTTTTTGTTCTACCCCGCTCTTTTTAATCGAATCAATTTCAAGAACAAATCTTGATGGTTGGCCGTATTCTATTTCAAGGCCTTTAATGAAGCCGTTTATAACTCCCCCGATTTTCCCAATTTTAATGGTGTCGGTGATTTTACCGAGATCAATATCATAAAAGGCTATGTCTCCTTCCATGGTTTTTTCCTGAGAGAAAAGATTTTTTATCTGCACATTCTCGACTTCAATGGAGCCGCCGAAGATCTTTACTGAAGTGGTGCCTTTTGTCATCCATCTTCCATCTTCATATCCAACAAGGGGAAATTGTGCCTCAACGTTGCCCGGCAACTGCAGGCCTGATAATTCCTCGAGGAGTGAGCTTATATCCACATTTTCAATTTTTGCGGCAAATGTGAATTTCCTTGAAGGAACAAGGATGTCTTCGCCCCTGCATTCAATAATCCTTATTTTTCCTCCATAAAACGGCAGAATAAACTCTCCCGGAATAACGATATTATTTGCCGTAACGAGGAAAGGTATAGTCATGTTGGAAAGCTTCAAGGCATCCTTTTCAAGTGTCCCGATATGCAGTTCGCCGCTTTTTGACCTTATTCCAGGTTTTATTTTTGAAGGGTAGTGGAGATCGAAGGGGAGGTTCATTGAAATATTTATTGCTGAAACCGCTTTCTCAGGAATGAGGATTGACATGTCATTCAGCCGGACATTTCCATGGAGAGAAACTCCGTTGTCTTTGCCGGTTAATTTGACTTCTGTAGACATCGCTCCTTTTATGCGAAGATCTTTAAGGGCAGGGTGGTTTTCATTCAGATAATCGTAGAGCGTTATGGACAGGAGTTTATCGGAGGAGATATCCTCTGCTGATAAGGAAAATTTCCAGTCTTTATTATCGATTGAACCGGTATAGGTATATTTGCCGGTATCAAAAAGGTTCAGACTTCCCTTGAAATCAAAACTGCGTTTATCATTGAAGGATATATCTGTGTCAACTGATATGCCGCTTTTTTCTTTATAGAGGTTTTTATAATATTTTCCGAAGAGATACTCTCCCGAAGAAACCTCTGAGTGGATTTGCGCACTCGATTTTTTATTCTCCGAGGAAATCGAGGGAATACTGAATTTCAGTACCACCGTGCCCTCAATGCCCTGCGCTGCCTTTGTGCCGTCAGTTGAACTGAATCCACCCTTTTGGAGCTGGAGAGTAGCCTTGCCTGAAAGCGTCGGTTCCTTGCCCTTTAAAGTGCCTTCCATTTCGCTCTTCAGAGCGCCTTTCCCCTGGATTGACCACTTCTCGCCACCGGGCTTTTCAATAAATGGTTTTAAGTATGCAAAAAGCGTTGTAAAATCTATGTTTGACGCATTAACTGAGGCTTTCCAGGGAAAAACATCCTTCATTGTGCCGCTGTAATAACCATTGAAAATCCCCAACGATGGTATTTCGCACTGAAAACGGTCAACAATAAGCGTTTTTGGTTTCAACTCATAGATCATACCCGCTTTTAATAAGGGGCTCCTGATTTTTGATTTACCGCCAGGTCCGTTCATAAACATTACAGAGCTTGCCGATATATCGATGCGGGAGACGGTGATACGCTCTTTACCAAAGGTTACTGCAAGATACAGTTTTGCAT
>CAYMTB010000466.1:0-2066 GCA_964393225.1 uncultured Syntrophorhabdaceae bacterium | reverse complement strand
CGCCCACATAACCGCTGTCCTTGGTTCTTACCTCCTGGAGGACATTGTCGGCAAAAGTTGAAATATCCCGCTGTGCGCCAACACCGAACGTAATGATGGCCTGTGAATCCTCAATATTGATCTGTTTTTTGATGTCGTCAACCCGGGCTAATTGTTCGGGGCTCAGGTTGGCTATATTCACCGAGCTGGTATTACTCAAGCTTACATTGTCTCTGATACTCAATTCATCGCTCATGTAAATGGGTTTTTAAATTATTGATTTATATTTGTTTAAAGCTATTTGGCATCGGCCAGGGACTCTATTATCTTTTCCATAACAGATGCACGTGGCATGGGGACGATCTTTGTAACAGTAGCGGGAATGCCATCGACCTGGAGTATTTTGGGATCATTCTGCACACCCATCAATCCTGTGCGGAACCCGTGATGTTCCCATGCGATCTTTTGTATCTCTTCGTCTTTCAGGGCATCGATAAGAAGCGTTGCCTTTTTATTCAGGATAATCAGGGGATGTTCGCTCCACACCGTGGGTACCGGGTATAATGTTTTGATCTGGTTTTTTACCTTCGGCCAGAAATCCTGGTGCATTCTCGAAAATTCAATGGCCTGACTTTCATAGCCACCCATCAGAGGATACTGACCTACACCAGTCTTTAGAAACTGTTCAAACAGAACACCTGAAGTACTTTGCATAAAGCCCTGCCTGGCAAAAAATTCTTTGACTTCGGGCAGGACCTGCGGGAGATCGGCCTCAACAACCACATCGCCACCTTTAAGAATATTGGCAACCAATCCGGCAAACATATTCCCCGAATTGGACTTTGTGGGATCTGTTGTGGTCACCGAAATTTTACCATACAGTTGTGTCAGCCCGATGTCGGACCATTTTTTACCCTCCCTGATCATTTTAAGTAAACCTGGCATGTCCACGATATAATAGGTTGACATCTCCTTTTTGACAATGCCGGTCTTGACCAGGGCATCGACCACGATATCCCAACTGTAAATGACGATGGGAGAGTTGAAAATATTTTCAGAGCGCACTATTTTGGCTCCCTGTTTAATTTTAAAGATCTCGAGGGCAACCTGGCTGGAAGGCCAGAGAAAGTCGGTCCCGCCTTTTGCCTCCTCATTCACCATTTCAATTGAGCCGGCACGCACATAATCTACAACAATTCCGTACTTTTTTTTCAAAATGGTTTTCACTTGTTCATTCTCAAGAAATGAACTTTTCTCGCTTCCGATGATCCCTTTGATACGTATCTCCGGTTTTTCATTGCGGTAATACCAATAACCAAACCCGATTGCAGCAGCCAGCAACAGTATTCCTAATCCAATCAGTATCCCTCGCATAATCTTTATTTTAAATCTTCCGCTTTAAATGTTTTCTCCAATGTTTCAATTTCGACGTCCAGATCCATCACATCATTGCTGAGAAGTTTCGCCAGTTGTTTATCAAAAGCAATGTCAATAGAACCGAGCATATCTTCTGCTTTCTGCAACGCCTTTGAGATTTCAGGCGAGTGAACATCCTGAATAGACAATTGGGAATATTTATTGACAATACTGATGCTTGTATCGAAATAGTAGGAAAGAAACTGCCGTGCAAGTTTCATTTTCTCCGGGTCTTTCCTGATATTTTCATAGATTTTTTTTACAACGGTGATGATATGGGCGATCTTTGCGCGTATATTTTCGTTTCGGATCTGTTTGGCAAGTTTCTCCAGCTCCCTGATCTTCTCTTCACTTTCCTTTAGTACGTTTTGCACCATCTCTGCCGTGATCCCATTTCCCGGGTGAATGGTAAACTGATTCTTCGGGCGAAGGGCAAACAGGATGACATAGAATCCAAAGAATGCTAAAACAGAGAGGGCGCCGGTGATTAATATGCTGAATTGCAAAAGGAAAAAGAGACCAAGCATAACAAGCCCGGCAGCAATCCCGGAAATGATCCCGGCGACCGTTGTAAAATTTTTCATCAATTATAACCTTTTACCTTCCTGAAAGCGCCGATCAGGTCTTTCCTGCCGTCAAACACCGCCCCATTCGTAAGATTGGCAATCTGG
>CAYMTB010000465.1:0-2071 GCA_964393225.1 uncultured Syntrophorhabdaceae bacterium | reverse complement strand
GTACTATAAAGAGATGTTAGTTCACTCTAATAGCACGGGGGATGTTCGTAAGGACTCCGTCAATGTAGAAAAGTATCCTGTTAGTGGAGCTCGCAAACGGACGGAATTCACACCATTTAATTTAATGGCTATGGTTAGTAATCTTACCTTTATAACAACGGAATTCAAAGATGGATTAAAAGCTATAAGTACAGCAGTAAAATTATCTGGGAGTAATACGTCTACTCCATCGGGTCCAGTGCAAGTGGAAACTTCTGTTAGTGTGCTATCGGGAAATGATAGAAACTCTACTCTTAGCAGCAACCCTATTGATATTTTTTTTAAATATGCACCTCTTTATGTGGGATCCTGTAATAACTCCACATTTTTCAACCAAACATCGCTTGTCACTGCAAGAGATACAAGTTTGTTTTTTTCTTCTCCTGTATCTACAATACATTTACCTCCTTTCACGAGAACCATGCGGTCATGTAAGCAAAGTGAACCTGTATCTCGGGATGAACAATCCGTCATATTGATGGGAAATCCAGGGTCCACGTCTGGACCCAAAAGAGTTTCCACAATTGATCTTGGTATCACATTTACTATGCCAAATAAAGAGACCTATACAAATAAATGTTTTCTTCTGTCGTTGGCTTACATTATGAAAATAGATATTTGCAAAATGTTTCAAGACCTTTCCAATCATCTTCACGATCAAGAATCACCATCTGGAATGGATGCTTCTGATTTATCAATTTATCAAGACGAGAGAAGAAGGATTCTGTCATCCGGAAGGGCTGGCGAATCGGACTATATTGACGGCTCTCTCTTTTTAAAGTTTGTTCGATGTAGAAATGAGTTGCCCAATGGTATCATCATACTAACTACGAGTGTTATGGATGATCAATACCATGTTGATGTAAGTGAATCGGGAAACTTGGGCATTTATATTCGTCCCTCAAATGGAAGTGATCCAACTCCACAGACACCCGTAGTCTATAATCTTGGTGAATCTCATTATGTTGTCGGGGAACAAGGACTCAGTAATGAGGTACTTCAGATTCTTTTACCAAAGATGATGGATCTTTCTCAAGTAAATTCGCAAGCTCCTATTCAACTGATGACTGGAATGGATGAAGTGGATGGTGGCAAACGAAAAAGAACAAGAAATAGAACTAAAAAGATTCGACGTACTTTCACAAAAAAATACAAAAAACGTGGCGCAAAAAAAAATAGTACCAAGAGAAAGAGGAAGATGAAAAAATAAAAAAGGAACTAACAAAAAAGGAACTAACAAAAAAAATTGAAATCCTTTTCAGCAACTTTCCTATTCGTAAGCTTATTAAGCCAGTACAGTTTTTAAAACTCTTAACATGTCAGACTTTCTTGGTTCATCGGTGATTCAAATGCAAGCTACACTCGCCGATGGGTCCACCTACTCTGGCGATATGCCTGTTCGCGATGAGCTATATCAAGGGGTTCATACTCTTGAGAATGGAGACAAGTACGAAGGAACATTCTTGAATGGAAGATACCACGGGCAAGGAATGTACCTTATCTCTAAATACGGCACAATCTATACTGGGGAATTTGTTTCGGGAAAAAAATGTGGACGTGGCGTCACAAAATATGGATGTAGTATTCGTCACGAAGGACTTTACAAAGATGGCGAACGGTCAGGAATGGGTATGACATTTGGATTAAAGGGGTCTGTGTATCGCGGTATGTATGAAAATGATCACCACAGTGGAACTGGGTTCCGTCTTTTTGAAAAACAAGATGGGGAAGACAGACTCTCCTACATGGGAGAGTGGCAAATCGTAATGCACGGCGAAGGTGTTCTTACAATGAAGGATGGAACCGTGTTTCAAGCAACCTTTGTACAAGGTAAAATGACAGGACCAGCGTTTGTTTGCAAACCGTGTGGATATAGGTACGAGGGAATGCTCTTGAACGGAAAAGAGCATGGACAAGGAAAGTGCTGGTACGGCGACAAGAGTACATTCGAAGGCGAGTGGGAGAACGGGTTTCCCAAAGAAGGGATACGAGTCGAAACAGACGGCTGTGTCTACAAAGGACAGATGTCTCC
>CAYMTB010000464.1:0-2071 GCA_964393225.1 uncultured Syntrophorhabdaceae bacterium | reverse complement strand
CGGAATGCTGTATAGTAAAACTCGACGTCCATCTCATCTGGAGGTATGTTTGAGCCTGCGTGAAGTCATTGTCCAGTCTGTTTGTTCATCTGAGGAACAACAGTATCAGAAGCTAATGGAGGAGCACCATTACCTCGGCGCTTTGCCGAAGATCGGAGAAACCATCTGGTATGTCGCCTCCTTAAAGGATCAATGGGTAGCCCTCATAAGCTTTTCAGCATCTGCATGGAAATGTGCTGCAAGGGATCAGTGGATCGGATGGAGCTTTCGCCATCAGTATGATCGTCTGAAGCTTGTGGTTAATAACAGCCGTTTTCTTATCCTGCCTGAGTGGCATATTCCCAATCTTGGTTCTCGTGTCCTTTCGTTGTGCGAAAAGAAACTCCCTGATGATTGGCAGGAGAAGTTCGGCCATCCGGTTCTGCTCCTTGAAACCTTTGTAGACCCAGCGCGTTTCCGGGGAACGGTCTATAAAGCAGCAAACTGGTTGTATGCTGGCAACACTAAAGGTTTTTGCCGGACCAAAAAGGGATATGCTCCTGCACAATCACCCAAAATGGTATTCCTAAAACCTTTAAAGCCCGACGCTCAAGCCCTTCTCTCACGACCCGTTCTCGACCCACATTATCGCACAGGAGGATCAAGAGTTATGCTCAGTGCAGACTACATGAAATCTCTCCCCTCGTTTTTTGCCGACATTCCTGATCCCCGACGCACCCAGGGACGAAGACATCGCCTTGCTACCGTGCTTGCCATTTCAGCCGGGGCAATTCTCTGCGGGATGCGCGGATACAAGGCGATCGCAGATTGGGCAGAGGGATTGCAACCGAAGGCCCGGAGGCGTTTTGGCTGTCGTTACGAAAACAGCAAATGGGTTGTCCCCAGTGAATCCATTATACGCGATGTTCTTATCCGAGTCGATCCCGTATATCTTGATCGTGCACTGCAAGGTTGGAATAAAGCTTACGGATCAGGAGATGAAAGTCTTGCCATAGACGGCAAGACCATGTGTAATGCCATAGACGAGGAAGGCCACAGGACTCATATCATGAGTGTCGTTGGCCATGAGAGTAAAATCTGCCATACCCAAAAAAAGTGGGTATCCTGCCGGTAAGCAATAAAGAAACAAAACAGACCAATGAGATCAAGGTGGCTATCCCTCTCCTTGATGCCATCGACATTGAGGGAAAAGATATCTCTGCCGATGCTCTTCTCACCCAACGGGCCATAGCTGATTATCTGCTAAATGATAGAAAAGCCCATTATCACTTCACTGTCAAAAAGAATCAACCCGAACTATTCCGTAGTATCGAACTCTACTTCAGAACCCGGCAGGAACCTGATTTTGTTTTATATGATCCCCCCGACCATGGCCGGATTGAGACCAGGAAGATATGGACCACCACCGAACTTAACGATTATCTCAACTTCCCCTATGTGAAACAGGCTTTTGTGATTGAACGGCATTCCGTAGATAAAAAAACCAGAAAGACCTCGTGTGATGTTGCCTACGGAGTCACAAGCAGAACCACCCAGGAGGCCTGTCCGGAACGTGTTCTCAAGGTTAACCGCGGCCATTGGACCATCGAGAATAGCTGTCACTATATCCTCGACTGGAACTATGATGAAGACCGAAGCCGTATACGTACCGGTTATGGTCCTGAAAACACCACAAGACTCCGACGATTTGCTATTGGGGTAATTAAATCTAAAAAAGTGAAAAATGTTGCACAGAAGATGCGGAAGCTGACACAGAATGTCCGCCTGGTATTAGATTACCTGCGGATGACAAAAAATTCATGTACCGCTGCATGCTCATGAAACGGGGGAGAACAAATTTACCCTGAAGCCAAGGCAGTCTTCCCTTGACCGGAAGCACCATGGACTATAACAACCCCTGCGTTATCAAATCCGCTTGATATTTCATGCAGCCGGGATTCCCGGGTTATATCGAGATTGGCCAGAATATGGTCATAAACAGTTGAGACACCATAGTAGAATTCCTTATCTAATCTATTTCTCTCATCTCCATCAATTTCACGGTCTTCGATCGGAACGATGGTTGTATTCC
>CAYMTB010000463.1:0-2075 GCA_964393225.1 uncultured Syntrophorhabdaceae bacterium | reverse complement strand
ACGCGGATCTATCTCGCTCATAGTATAAAATATAGTGATTACGTGATTAAGTAAATAAGTGATTATGAAATCTGTATAAATTTATCTATTTAACCAGGATTTACCATTAAATAATATGGGTGTTGGAACACCCATCGCAAAATCACTCAATTACTCAATTACTCATTCACTCAATTACTCAATTACTCTTGCTACTTAATCACTCAGCCTCTGAATCTATCAGGTATCTTCTTCACATTGTTCCCGGTCTCAAATACATATGCCGCCTGGAGCATTCTCGCCTCGTCGAGGGGTTGCCCTATAATCTGCAAACCAATCGGCAGACCGGCTTTGTCAAACCCGCACGGAAGCGACATGCCGGGCAGTCCGGCAAGGTTTACCGGGATTGTAAATATATCGGAGAGGTACATAGTCAGCGGATCTTCTGTTTTCTCGCCCGCCTTAAAGGCCGTTGTAGGAGAAACAGGGGTCATGATAATATCGCACTTCTTGAATGCCTCTTCGAAATCCCGTCTGATAAGCGTTCGTACCTGCCCCGCCTTCCTGTAATATGCATCATAATAACCGGAGGACAAAACATAGGTGCCGAGGATTATTCTCCTTTTTACCTCTTTTCCGAATCCTTTCAGCCTCGTTTTTTTGTACATATCGATAATATCTTTTCCGTCCACCCTTAACCCGTATTTTACCCCGTCATACCGTGCAAGGTTGGAAGAGGCTTCTGCCGTGCAGATGATATAGTATACCGCAACTGCATATTCCGTATGTGGGAGTGAAATCTCCACTGTTGATGCCCCGTTTTTTACATAAAACGATATGGCATCTTCGACAGTCCTTTTTACATCCGGGTCCATCCCCTCAACAAGATACTCTTTCGGTATGCCTATCTTCATGCCTTTTATATCTCTTCCGAGATATTCCATATAATCCGGTACAGGCTGAGTAAGAGAGGTGGAATCCATGGGGTCATATCCGGCAATAATGCTCATTAACACGGCACAGTCAGTCACATTCCGCGTGATGGGGCCTATCTGGTCAAGAGAAGATGCAAAAGCAATGAGACCATAGCGCGATACCCTTCCGTAGGTAGGTTTCATGCCTACGGTGCCGCAAAGGCTTGCCGGTTGTCTTATCGAACCTCCCGTATCAGTCCCGAAAGAGGCCGCGCATAATCCGGCGGCTGTGGCCGAAGCCGAACCCCCGCTTGAACCGCCCGGAATACGCTCAGTATCCCACGGATTTTTTGTAACCTGGAATGAGGAATTCTCCGTGGATGAACCCATGGCAAACTCATCCATGTTTAACCGTCCGAGGTGGACAAACCCCTCTTCCTTCAACCGTTTGATAACCGTCGCATCATAGGGGGGTATAAAGCCTTTCAGCATTTGAGATGCGCAGGTAGTCTCTATCCCTTTCGTGCAATAAATGTCCTTTATGCCGAGCGGAACGCCAAGCAGTCTGCCGTCTTCACCTTTGGCGATCTTGGCATCCGCCTCTTTTGCCATATCCATGGCCACATCTTCTGTGAGCCTTATATATGTCAGCAGTTCACCGTCGTATCTTTTTATCCTGTCCAGGTAGAACCTTGTAAGCTCAACAGACGATATTTCCCGTTTTTTCAAAAGTTCTCTTAACTCTTTAATATTCAAATCAAGTAATGTTTCCACTTCATTTCCCCTCTTCCGTTTCGGGTTGCGAATTTCGGACTCTGCTTTTTCCGCGCAGGCTGAAGCCTGCGGCTACCATCCACTATCCACTGCCATTCACAGATGATTGGAAGTTTAGCTAACCCTCCAACCTTCTAACCTTCTGTTTTTCCTGCTATTCACTATTCACTATTCACTGTTCACTGTACTTAATCCACTTCAATAATCGGTGGAACTTTGAAAAATGAGCCTTTTTTCTCCGGGGCATTTTGAGTAGATGCATCAACACTGAACGAATCTTTTGCAATGTCATCCCTCAAAACACATACAACAGGCATAGGGTGGCTCATAGGCTCAATCCCTTCCGTGTCAAGCGAATTAAGCTGATCCATATATTCCAGAATGCTGTCTACCTGCACTGTATAAAGC
>CAYMTB010000462.1:0-2085 GCA_964393225.1 uncultured Syntrophorhabdaceae bacterium | reverse complement strand
TGAGCTGTCATTCCCCGAAGCTATTAAAAAATATATTGCCGGTGAAATGCCGGAAAACATACCTGGTGTTGCCTACCGGCAGAATGGCGTTGTTATAACGCAAGGACAGGCACATTCTGATGCAATGGACAACCTGCCATACCCTGATTTTGATGATTACCTGGCTGCCTTTGAAAAATGGAATAAACATGACTTACCTTCCATGAATATGCTGATAGAGCTTTCACGTGGATGCTGGTGGGGGGAGAAGCACAACTGCGTTTTCTGTGGCGTCAATTCGCTGGGACTGACCTATCACAGCAAGAGTCCGGAGCGGAGCTATGCTGAAATCACCACACTGGTTGAGCGCTACGGAATAGACAATATACACTTTACTGACTGTATTCTGAGCATGCAATACTATGAAACTCTCCTGCCGGACATCTCCAAGTGGAACAAAAATGTAAATCTGTACTTTCAATTAAAAACCAATTTGACCAGGCACCAGGTAAGCACACTCAAATCAGCCGGTGTCAATGAGTTTCAGCCCGGGATTGAAAGCCTGGACAGCGAGATATTAAAATATATGCAGAAAGGGACAACGCTTCTGCAAAATGTACAGCTTCTCAAATGGGCTCGAGAGTGCGGTATAGTTGCCAAGTGGAATATTCTCTATGGATTTCCTGGTGAACAAACTTCCGCATATTATCGGATGGCAAGCGTTGTCCCGTCACTTGTCCATTTATTTCCTCCTATGGTAGTTACATCTGTCCGGCTGCAACGATTCAGCCCTCTCTTTGCCAACTTCGAGCAATGGGGCTTACGTAATATCAGGGCTTCCCGGGAATACCGGGCAATCTATCCCTTTGAACAAAATGATCTGGACGATTTAGCTTATTGTTTCGATGCGGATTTTGACGGTAAGGAAAACGTTATTGAGTACACCCGGCCGTTGCTGGAAGCGGTAGAAAACTGGGTAAAGTACTGGTCAGCTAATGAGCCACCAATGCTCGCTTTTGAACGCAATAGCGGCGGCGGGCTGACTATCTACGATACCAGGCCGTGCCACTCGAACTCAATTACAGAACTGGAAGGAGATGAGGCCATTGCCTATCTGGCTTGCGATGCCAAACGCTCATTCTCCTTTATCGCCGCAGAAGTCAAAAAGCAGCGGGGCAATGGCAATGATACTGACCTGCGTCGAGTTCTGGATGATCTTGTTGAGCGTCGTCTTATGCTGAAGGAGAGCGATCAATATCTTAGCCTGGCCAATGATCTTGAGGCCATGGGAAAGAATGTCAGCACTATGCTGCCATTTCTTCTTGCGCACAAAGCTGTAAACTGTGGATAATTTATACAAACATAAGGAGGTATAAAATGCTGTGTTGGAATTGTGATGAGCAGGCGTCAGGAATTTGCGCTTTCTGCGGACGCGCAGTTTGCAAGAAGCATGCGGCCGAAATGCCGGCTATTGTGACCATCTATATTGGAGCTAAGCAAATTCCCAAGGCAATCGTTGTATCCGGAGCCCTTCACTGCGGAAATTGCAATCCCCAGTCACACCCAATCGAAATGCCGGAGATTTATTAGTTGATGCTACACAGGACTTTACATTTAATCCCCGCTCTTCTTCTCCTGATAGTGTCCCTTGTTTTTGTGACCATCTGCGGGGTTATACCCGTATATGCCGACCAATCACAAAGTTTCGTTTGGGTGGCGGATACCCGAGGCGATGCCAATAACGATCTCATAACCACGAGCATTCTTACCCCCATCGTGGATAATATCCTTGCTATGAGCGTAAAACCCAAGGTGGTGATCTTTGGAGGTGACGCGGCCTACCGGGGCGGCTACAGCAACGGCACGCCCTCCAATCTGATAGAGTTCAAAAAAGTGTTCACGGATCGCTTTACCGCCGCGGGCATCCCTTCAGCCTTCGCCGTTGGTAACCATGAACTCTATACAATGCACCATGCACCTAATCTCGCAGATCAAGCACTGGAGAGGCAGCTAGATGTCCAAACATACTTTAATGGCACAGACTTGCTAACTATACAGAAACAGAATGTTCCTGGCCACCCCGAGCTCGATAATTTGGCATTATCA
>CAYMTB010000461.1:0-2102 GCA_964393225.1 uncultured Syntrophorhabdaceae bacterium | reverse complement strand
CAGGAAGAAGCCCAGAATCCAAAGGAACAGAAAACAAACCTTCAAAACATTACGTATTTCAAGCCGTATTCAATAAGCCCTCTCAAATATGTATGGTGTAGATATCTGAAAGCTAGTTCGCTTCATGTCTGCCAAAAAAACGTTGCAAAAAGAAGTTTTACTCGCAGTCTTTCAGCATAACCATATATTCTTATTATTTTTTTCACGTTGACATACTGTTGCCACTCTCATATGATATCAAGCCGGTAGGATAAGGTGTTGATAGACCCATCAAAAAGCCACTAACCGATTAAAGTTAGTGTCTTTTTTTATTTTCCTTTCAAATGCGATCATCAAGCGAAAAAGGTTCCGGATCATCAACGGTAATCACCGGAAAATAAGAATGTTTCCCTAACTCGACCGATCTCTTGACAATAGTATCATTTTATGATACTATTAATCATGAGTAAGCACCGGAAAATATTTGAGGCAATATTTCAGGAACCGGTACTATCAAATATTCCCTGGTCTGATATTGAGGCAATACTAACGGCACTTGGAGCACAGATAAGCGAAGGACGAGGTTCCCGTATACGGATAGCATTAAGAGGAGTGAGGGCAACATTCCACAGACCTCATCCACAAAAAGAGACCGACCGGGGAGCTGTAAAATCTATGCGCAGATTTCTCCGGGAAGCAGGAGTAAAATATGATGACTTATAAAGGATATTTTGGGAAGGTTGAATTCGATGACGAAGCCATGTTGTTTCATGGGGAGATCATCGGTATAAGAGATGTGGTAACATTCCAGGGAAAAACCGTCGATGAAATTCAAAAAGCCTTTCATGATTCGGTAGAAGATTACCTTGATTTTTGCAGGGAGAGAGATGAAGAACCGGATAAGCCTTTTTCGGGTAAGTTTGTGGTAAGGGTTTCCCCTGAAACACATCGCAAGCTTTTTATGTCGGCAAAAAAAGCCGGACAGAGCATCAATGCTTGGCTCAACGAAAATCTTATCAGGATTGTACCATAGGATTTTTATGGCGTTGAATGGTGAAAATTTGCATTGTGCTTAATGTTGGCATAAAATAATGTTGGCAGTAAATTAAGGAAAGGATATATTGTGCCCGAGATTTGCAGATTCTTTGGAATTATTATTAGGATGTTTTTTGATGAGCACGATCCTCCACATTTTCATGCTGAGCATCAGGGCATTAGGCTGTTTTTGATTTCAACGGCAATGTTATGAAGGGCACTTTAATTTCCAGGACGGCAACAAAACTCGTGAGAGAGTGGATAGACTTGCATCTTGATAAACTCAAAGAGGATTGCGAATTGGCAAGGGCGGGCAAAGAAATAAAAAAGATTGCCCCATTGGAGTAAGGAGTCAACTATGTGGAATATGAACGATGTAAAGGAAATAGAGTACAAAGGCGGCTTCGTTTATCGTGTTATATTTGATAATGGTCATAGTGGTGAAGTAGATTTTTCAGAATATCTTGGAAGAGGTCCCGTTTTTGAACCCTTGCGAGATATATCGTTTTTTAAGCAAGCCCGAATAGAAGGCGGAACAATTTCCTGGCCAAATGGCACTGATATTGCTCCCGAAACCCTCTATGAAAAAATATGTCGTTGACAGCTTGTGCAGTATACGCATTTATGTCTGTTTCTTCCATCGCCGCCCGGGATTTAATCTGTTTGCACAATTCTTCCGAGATTAGCGATAAAAAAATAGAAACTTTATCCTGAGAAAGATATCTTTTGCATAAAAAATGCCCATAACCACTATATTTAGGGGTATCTGATCGAATTTAGTCAGCACCTTATTACCGGCTTGATATGATATACCCTCTTTATAAAGGATGGTTACCATGCCTCGATATACTTTTAAAATAAATGAACTGGAATACCGGACGGTTGATGCCTCCGACCTTGAAGATGCCCTGGAAAGGGCCGGCATTGAAAAAGATGACCGTTATGAACTTGTGAAAGAGGAAGATGTCATTGGTAATTATTAAAATTTGTATAAATTAAGTAACCCCTCAATATAGAAAACAAATAAGACCCGAATCACAAAATCACAAAGATTTTCTCCATATACAATCACAGACGACGGATGCCCG
>CAYMTB010000460.1:0-2105 GCA_964393225.1 uncultured Syntrophorhabdaceae bacterium | reverse complement strand
GTCCAGCCCCGCCTCGGGCGCGAACTGGTCCACCAGACAGGTGGCAAAAAGATAGACATCCGTCGGTTTGGACGGATACAGACGTGCGATGGATGGGTGGGATGCCATGACCGGAGTCTCCTCAATATTATTCGTATTGGTAAACTGGTAATACCAGTAAAAGCAAATGTAAAAATATTGAAAGAAATGGTCTATAGGTATAAACCCTAACTGATTGGCGGCTTGATGGCGGTTGCCTGAGCAAGCGCGCCGAAGTTCAGCAGTTCAAGTCGTTAGGCTGCAAGAAAACTGACAGCCTTCGTGGCACTGTGGCGGCCACCGACGAGTGCGTTTAGAGCGCGGGCTCACCCAAACGGCGTAAGGCAGTGGAGCGGCGTTCTACTTCGCGAGCGTTGTCATCCATGCTTTGCCGTACAAACTCGATATGGTTGCGCGCTGCCCGGTCGGCCGCTTCGGGCTGGTGATTTCGGATGGATTGCCAAATGGCATGGTGCTGCGCTTTTAGCTGTTCCCAGCGTGGCGGCTGTTGATGCAGCTGCGAGAGGTTGGTCGACACATGGCCGTGAATGACCCGCATCAGGCTGGCGCTCAGGTGGCCGATCAGCACGTTATGAGCGGCCTCGGCCACCGCTTGGTGAAAGGCAACATCCGCGTCAATGCAGGTCTGCATGTCGTTGCTGTCGTAAGCGGCCTCCAGCGCGGCATAGACGGTGTCCAAGCGCTGAATGTCCACATCCAGGGCGCGCTCTGCGGCCAAGTAGGCCGCCTGACCTTCAAGCATCTGGCGAAATTCGAGCAAATCGCGGTGCAGCATCGGATGGCCCTTGAGCATGGCTTGCCAGGGATCAACAAAGTGCGCCTCCAGTCGGTCGGTCACCGTGGTGCCGCAACCATGGCGCGTGGTCAGCAGACCTTTGGCGACCAGTTTCTGGATCGCTTCGCGCAGCGAGGGCCGCGAAACACCGAGTTCCAAAGCCAGATCGCGCTCGGAGGGGAGCACGTCACCAGGTTTCAGCGAGCCTTCAAGAATGCGTTTCTCAAGCTCGCCAGCAACGGTATCAGCCAAGCGGGCGACGGGGCGAAGTGGAAACATAAATAGTTAAGTGGTAAGACCAGTTGATGATAGCTTGCCCTCTGGTGCTGTCAAGCGCAAGCCTCAACTAAGCCCTCCTGTTAACGTGCCGAGCGCTCCAGGTAGCGCTTGCGCCAGAAAAAAACCACCAGCCCGCAAGCGATGGACAGCATCAAGGCCATGGCAAACAAAAAGCCATTGGACTGGTGCAGCATGGGGATGTATTCGAAGTTCATGCCAAAGATGCCGGCAATCAGGTTCAGCGGTAAGAAGATGGCCGTCAGCACCGTGAGCGTGCGCATGATTTCGTTGGTGCGGTGGCTTTGGGCATTGAAGTGCATTTGAACTGCCGTTTCAGCGCTTTGCTCCAGCCGGCGGACGTGGTGCACCACGCGTTCGATGTGTTCGAGCACGTCGCGACTGCGCACTTGTAGCAGGTCGCGTTCGCGCTGGCTTAAAGGCGAATCGGCATCAGGCCAGGTTTTGATGGCTTCGGTCCAGTCCTGCACGGCAGCGCGTTGGTCTTCGCAAATCTCGTCCAGATGGTGCAAGGACAGGCGCGCCTCAAGCAGGGCGCTCCAGTTGTTGAAACGGGTTTTGGGGTTGAGTAGTTCAGACTGCCAGTGGTCGAGTTGGTGCGTGAGCTCACGGCGCAGTTCCAGGTAGCCGTCCACCATGTGGTTGACGATGCGCAGCATCAGGTCAGCTGGTCCGCTGGGAAGCCGCGCACCGGACGCATGCGATTCGGCCGAAGCGGCACTCAGCAGTTTCGCCGCGTAGGCATCTCGCACGGCGCAGTCGGTGGGGTGCACGGTGAGCAGGACATGGTCGAACACCGCAAACCCGACCGGGCTGGTGTCAATACGCCGCAAAATAGGTGGCCCACCCCGGGTCGGCAAACGGTGCAGTGGCACGCCCGGCTGCTCCAGGTCGGTTTCGGCGTTACCGGCGGCCAGGCGACGAAACACCAGAATGTCGTACTGCGAGGTGTAGTCGTAGTGAGAGGGCAACTGGTTGCTGAGCAGGTCGGAAA
>CAYMTB010000459.1:0-2108 GCA_964393225.1 uncultured Syntrophorhabdaceae bacterium | reverse complement strand
AAGAAAAACAGGGCCCAGGTGTCGATCAGTACCAAATAAGGATTGCTTACCTTTCGCTCTGCAAGTAACCCTGTTTTCATGGTTTCAGATGAGAAAAAGCGCATTAAAAAATAAGCAAAGGGGCCAAGGCTATGTTTGCTACTAATGACTTCTTTTTTTTCTAACGACAAGTTACTATCAAGAACAATCCGGATCTGTTTGTTTAATGCTGCCGGCATCTGTATACAGGTATGGGTAACCGACATGCGCCAAATAACCGACAACCAGAACAGATAAGCCAATCGTGGGTTTACGCTTTGCTTAATGCCGTTATTAAAGCAGGCATATTCATTTTCGATTACCGCGAATCGTTTTTCGCAAGTGGAACAAAACAGATAGTCGCGTGTGAAATGGTTCGTGTTTGCTTTAACCTCTTCGTCGGTTATGTTGTTCTTTTTCAATTCAACTATTTTTTCGGAACTAACCTCCCTGCCAACATACAAGCTGGTATTGAATGAGTTCGAATCGATAAAAAATGACACTTCATGGTTACGCTTTGCTTTCTGATCGTATGTAAATGCAGTTTGTAAAAGGAAGTTTGGCACTATGTGGGAACCCTTGCAATCAGCTATTTTTTTACGACATAACAAACAGTGGCTTTGTAACATAAACCCTTTTTATCTATTTTATTTTCGCCACTTTGCTACTTCATTATCTCAATAAATGTATAGCCTAGCTTCACTTACTTCCTCGGCGTTTACCTTGATGATTTTATTGGTGCGGTTTAGGTTGCAGGTTTACCCGATTATTGAATGCTCCATATTCTTTGGTTATCCCTTAGTTGTTCCTTAACTGACGGAATCATATCCGCCGATTGAACAATGCATATCCAATCCTTATTCGATGATGGAAAAGATAGTGTCAAGTTTCAGGTTTCATTTGCGGGTTGCGGGACTTCCTTCATGTAAAGCTTTGAAAATGTACATCATATCCCTTTACTCAAAAAATGAACTTGCATTTTCACAAATTATGTGTATCTTTGCAGCGGAGGCTTTGTTGGGAAACCGGCATTGCCTTTTTTATTTCACGTAAATCACGCTCCAGATTTTCATTTCAGGTATATCACCAACCTCTCTGGTAGTCAGATACCTCAAAGGCTTTATCAATTCTACAAATTCTTCCATCTCAGGTCTTACCGGTTCCGTCATTCCTTTTAGCCTCATTCCCCAGGAAATAATGTAAGCTATTAAATCAGCAATCTGAATACCTGTTGTAAGGTCGCTATGTACAAAAAACGGTTCAGGTATTACCAGTCCTGAACGCTGACGGCCATTTGATGTCTTCTTAAAATAATTTTCCAGTTGGGAAACCAGTATGTGGCTTTTTGATTTTTCAAGCTCATCAAAAACAATTATTCCCTGGTCTTCAAGTTTCTTATCCTCGAGATAATAGTATATTCGCTCAAAGGCATAAACATAATCTCTTCTCAAAAGTCCATGTGTTTCATCGTCGGTTTCTCTGACTGGTTCCGATGAAATCGAAGCGAAAATTTTAATTCTGAACTGAGCGCATATTTCCAACAGACTCCTTACGTAATCAAGCTTTGCCTGTGATAAGGCAGCCATCTGTTGTCTGGTTGCATTCGCTCCGTTTTCGATACATTGCTTTGAAAGGGCAGCTCTTTCCTCCACAGGTATAGGTCCAATTGAATTCGCCTGTTTAAAAACCTTCCTTTTTAAAAATTTTCGGCCCTTTATCTCCCTTTTCTGACAGCCATAGCGTGTCCCTAAGAGGCGTTCCTCCAGATTCTTCAGTTGTGTAATAATATTCCACAAGTCTCGGTCTTCAATGGCAACACCACAGAGTACCTCATAAAAGGAGTCTTGTCTGTCGGTTCCGCTTTCATCGATGAAAAAGAAAAATGCCATTCAGGTTGCAGTTACAGATTGCAGGTTACTGGTTCGTTGATTATTGAATGTTGCTTATTCCTTGGTTATCCCTTAGCTGTTCCTTAACTGACGGAGCCATATCCGCATATTGACCAATGCATATCCAATCCATAATCCCTTATGGAAGGATTAATTTTGAATTCCTGAACAACCATTGAACAAACCCTATACAAAATGCAA
>CAYMTB010000458.1:0-2118 GCA_964393225.1 uncultured Syntrophorhabdaceae bacterium | reverse complement strand
CCTCCGGCATCGAACTTGGACCTCTGGGCACTTTCACTTTGCGGGTGGTTCAGCCTGTCTTCGACCGCGACAAGCTCGTCGGTTATGTAGAATTAGGAAAGGAGATCGAAGATGTGCTGCAGTCGCTCCAAACCCAGTCAAACAATCAATTGGCAGTGATCATCAGCAAAGAAAATCTGAAGCGGCAGGTTTGGGAAGACGGCATGCGCATGCTCGGAAGAGATCCCAACTGGGACAATTTGCCCCATTACGCAGTAATCTTTACCTCCCAGGGTGTCCTACCGAAAGCGTTTGCGTCCTGGGCAGACCCCATAGCAGGCAGGCACACTCACACGGAAATGCACCGGGAGATAATCTTCGAAGGAAAAGAATGGCGTGTATCTGCGACGCCAATGCAGGATGCTTCGGGCAAAGAAGTTGGTGACCTGCTGATCATGCGGGACGTTTCGTCCGAAAAAAAATCTTTTTCGCGAATATTGGTGCTGGGCGCGACGGCGGGAGGCGTCCTGCTTTCATTGTTGCTGGGCTTCATTTATGTTCTCCTTAAGCGCACTGACGAGTCCATCAGCCTCCAGCAGGCAGAACTCATCAAAAGCGAGGAGAGACACCGCGTTTTGTTCGAGGATTCACCCGACGCACATCTAGTTATAACGGAAGGCATTATTACCGAGTGCAACAATGCAGCAGAGGCTATGTTGCGCAGCGATCGACAACAGATTATCGGAATGACACCTGATAGCATTTCTCCCGAATTTCAGCCGGACGGAAGACCATCAGCGCAAGCAGCAGTGGAGAATATCAACGAGGCAATGCGAAGCGGCAGCAGCTCTTTTGAGTGGGTGCATCGCCGGTTGGATGGCACTGATTTCTGGGTGGAAGTTTCATTATCCCCAATGAAGATGCATGATCGCTCTGTTTTGTTCGCCTCCTGGCGCGACATTACCCTCCGCAGGAATGCACAGGAATTACTGCAAAAAAGCGAGGAGAGATACCATGTTCTTGTGGAGAACATTAATGATACCATTTTGGTAATTCAGGATGGTGTGGTGAAATTTGTCAATAGGCAGGCGACGGAATCGTTTGGTTATTCGGAAGAAGAAATCCTCTCTATCAACGTCTTTGATTTAATCCATCCGGAAGAGCGGGATGTGGTAGCCCAGCGTTATCTGCAAAAAATTAACGGCGATACTACAGCCAGCAAGCATACCTACAGAACTATTTCCAAGAACGGCCAGATCAAATGGGTTGATATCAGCTCTGTCCTGATTGATTGGGAAGGTGGGCCGGCGACACTAAATCTCATTACGGACATTACCGAACGCAGGCAGATAGAAGAAACGCTGCGACAATCCGAAGATAGACACCGATCCTTTATTGAAAACAGCCATGATGGTTATTACGAGATTGACCTTGCCGGCAATTACACCTTTTTCAATGACGCACAGTGCGAGATAAACGGTTATCCCAGAGAAGAATTGATGGGCATGAACAACCGGCAGTATGTGGACAAGGAAAACGCGAAAAAAGTGTTTATTGCTTTTCAGGAAATCTACAAAACAGGAATTGCCGGCACTGTATTTGATTATGAGATTATTCGAAAAGATGGAACTAAGCGACAGGTAGAAGTATCTGCTTCTCTGGAAAGAGATCATTCAGGCAACCCGGTAGGCTATAGAGGAACCACCCGCGACGTTACGGAGCGCCAAAAACTGGAAGAGGCGATGCGGCAGTCAGAGGAGAAATACCGGACCATGCTCGATGAAATGGAGAACGGCTATCTGGAGCTGGATCTGGCCGGCAATTTCACCTTAGTCAATGATGAAACCTGCCGTCACACGGGATATACCAGAGAAGAAATGATCGGATCAAGCTTCCGGGCACAAATGGATAAAGATGAATTTACTAAAATGTATGAAACTTTCGGCAAGATCTATGTAACCGGTAAACCCGAAAGGGGTATTTTCTATCAGCTGCGCCGTAAGGATGGAACAACGGCTTATATTGAACTTACCGGTTTGCCGATAAAAAACCAAAAAGGAGAGGTGATCGGCTTCCGCGGAGTTGCACAAGACATCACCAAGCGCAAGCAAGCCGAAGACGCTCTGAAGGAAACTAACA
>CAYMTB010000457.1:0-2119 GCA_964393225.1 uncultured Syntrophorhabdaceae bacterium | reverse complement strand
TCTTTCCAGTTTTCGCAATTTATCCCGAAAGTTCCTGATCATTTCCAGATCCATGTTTGTTTCCTCCTGGCAATATAATTGTGGCATACATCAATTGTATACTACAATTATTGTATGCCACTGTCAAGTGCTTGTTGCTAAGTACACTATCTCGAAAGTTCGGTGACGTATTCTATCAGGATGATCATCGGTGTCGAACCATCCCTCGCAAACACGCTCATTCAGCTCCAGCGGCTCCATTCACTCGCGTTCGGCTTCGGAACTTTTGCTTATGCAAAAGACCAAGCTTCCTCGCCTCACGACGGTTTGCTCCGGGATACACCGACACCTTCCCAATGACAGATTTGGGTTAATTACTCAGTCACTCAATTACCCGTTTCTCCGCATTGCGCTTATGTCATTTAATAATACGTCCGCGCATCAACCTGAAAGATAATGGAGCAAGTATTATCACCATTCCAACCAGCCAGACGATATCCCATTTAACACTCGAAAAATTACCCCATGCGAATGCACGGCAGATATTCGTCAGGTGAAAGAGCGGCGTAAATGATGCGATGCGGGAAATGACTGGCGGGAATGTATCAACAGGAAAAAATATGCCGGAAAAAAGGAACATGGGAGTCATGACGAGGGTGTAAAAGTAGTTGAAGGAATCGATTCCCGGCACTATGGCAGTGCATATCATGGATAATTCCGCAAAAACCAGTCCGCTGAGGAACAGAACGGGGATAATAAGCAGGACAAGGGGGGAATCAACGAGTCTAAACACAGAAAGGGTTGCGATAATAATCGTACCGTAGAATACACTCTTTGTGGCCGCCCAGATTAATTCTCCTGCTATGAGGTCGTCAATGCTGACCGGCGTTGCAAGGATGGCATCGAAGGTTTTCTGAAAGGTCATTCTTATGTATGTACCGTATGTACATTCGTAGGTTGCGGCAAACATGGAGGAAGAGGCAATGATGCCAGGGGCGATATAGTTTACATATGGAACCCCGTTAATGTCTTTTATGAAGGTCCCGAGGCCGACCCCCATGGCAAGGAGATAGAGTATGGGCTCAACGAAGTTGAGAACAATGCTCGATTTATAGAGCTTTGTATATACCGCAAAATGTCTCTGCCAGACCCTGAAGGCTCGTCTAATGTTCATAGCTCTTTTTAGTGTTCACAATTCACAGCCAAAACAAGAATTTGCGATGCTAAGAGGTTACGAGGTTACGCAACTTCGTATTTTCTAAACTTCGCAACTTCGATGCCTCCACCGATTCGCCACTCCCCCGTTTCCCATTCCGCAATTCTAAATTCAAAATTCAAAATTACCATCACTCCCCCAGCCGTCTCCCTGTGAGTTTCAGGTAGACATTTTCGAGGTTGCCGCCATGTGTATCCATGAGATGTGCCGGTGAGTCTATTGTTATAATTCTTCCCGAATCCATAATCGCTACCCTGTCGCAGAGATTTTCCGCCTCTTCCATATAGTGGGTGGTAAGAATAAGCGTTGTGTTATTCGATTTAAGGCCATGAAGCTTGTCCCAGACACTGTGCCTGCTGTGGGGATCAAGTCCTGTTGTCGGCTCATCGAGTATGAGAAGTTCCGGATCATTGATCAACGCCCTTGCAAGGAGGAGAGCCCTCTTCATGCCCCCTGAGAGACTTTTTATATTCACGTTTGATTTTTCCGTTAAACCGGCATATTCGATAAGTCCTCCGGCTATCTTCACAGATTGTGTCCTGGGAATGTCAAAATACCGTGCGTAGGTAGTAAGGTTTTCCAGCACAGTAAGCTCAGGGTCCAGGTTGTCGTCCTGCGGCATAACACCAATTCTAAATTTTATTGCGGACGGATGCTTTGTCACATCCATTCCGAAAACCTTTATCTCCCCGCTCGTGGGGGCAATAAAGCAGTAAAGCATACGCATGACTGTTGTTTTTCCGGCGCCGTTCGGACCGAGAAACCCGAAGCATTCACCCTCAAGGATTTCAAAGTCTATATTGTCCACTGCCCTGAGTGAGTTATAATTCCTGCTTAATCCTTTTGCCGTAATGATCTGCATAATCGGTCTTTATAATACCACATTTCGCCTCAAATATGACCAATTATAGCCTAAACAATCCA
>CAYMTB010000456.1:0-2127 GCA_964393225.1 uncultured Syntrophorhabdaceae bacterium | reverse complement strand
GATTATTACAGAGATAAAGTTCCTCCCCCTTCAGAGACTGTGTCACAACAGTTGATGGGGATCGGTAATATAACGTTCTTTGACAAAAAAATATTAGGAACTCATCCAGAGATTCGACTTAACGAGGTTCTGGCTTCTGTCGGGTCATATAGGCAGCTGTTTTCTTATCCTATGAGATATGTCTGTGTGGGTATTATCCTGATGCATCACGTTAAAGCGGGAACCATACTCAAGGAAACAAGTTTTCCTCTTAGTAATTCAACGCCAAAGATTGTGATCATGCGCGCAACATTAAAACATGTTGCCAGCAGTGACGTCTCGGCTTGAACGCCATCTCGCCCGCGCAATAGAAAAGCATCGGTCTTCAGGTTCCGTTTGATATGCCCAAAGGGATGTTCAACTTTTGTTTTCCTTCTCCCATAGATCTCCTGAGAAGCTGCCTCTTGATACTGTGCCTCCAGTTTCTGCTTTATCTCCTCGTTATGGAGCCTCTTGATCCGCCGCCCGTTTTTTGACTTGGTGCATTGACCATAGTGCCGACAGCTCAGGCACAACTTTTCACTGGATATCCGATAGTCCCGCATACCCCTTTTCTTTTCCGTCCCCTGATACTCCAATCGGTGTCCTTCAGGACAAAAGTAGCAGTCCTGATCCTTATCATAGGTGAAATGGCTTTTGCTGAAGGAACTTTCTTCCTCATGCAACGCCTGCCGCTGAGATGGAACAATGACCTTTATCCCTTGCCTGTCAATCTTTTCAAGCTCATCGGTATCGGCGTATCCGGCATCGGCACAGCCTACATCACAGGGCTTTTCCAACACATCGTTCGCTTGCTCGATCTGGCGGGCAAACTGGTTGACATCAGTGGTATCATTTACCGCCTCGGCGTGCACAATCAACCCATGTCTATCATCTACAACACTCTGCACGTTATAGCTGGCATGGCTGCCCTGAACACTATGCATGATGGCACAATCCGGATCGGTTTGATTGACCTTCGCCCGGTCACTCGCCTTAAAGGTATCAAGTACTTCCTTGATGCGACTCTTTAAATCCTGAGTCTTGGTAAGCTCCTTATCCATGGCTATATAAGAACCTGATCCTTGCTCCTGATCATCTATAGATTCACTTTCTTCAAGCAACTGCTCAATGCGACGATCGATACCGGCCAAAAGTTTCTCATAATAGCCTCGGTCGTGGGTTCGGTGCCGCGCCGCATTGGCGCGGATTTTCGCACCGTCAACAAACAGGATATTACCCGCAATCAGATTCAGCTTGATGCATACCTGAGCACAGTGCCGCAAAACCTTCTTCAAACTCTCTTTGTTCCGCCGCCGGAACTCCGCGATCGTCTTATGGTCAGGCTTCAAACCACCCATGAGCCAGATAAAGGCTATGTTGTGATAACACTCCCGCTCCAGTTTACGGGAACTCTTAACGCCGTAGGAATAGCCGTATACAAGCAATTTGAGCATTGACCGCGGATCGTATTCGGAATTACCTACCTTATATGGGTTGATGTTGATTCCCAACTCTTGAAAGTTAAGAGCTTCTATAAAGGCGTCATAGACCCTGACCGGATTATTCTCGGCAACATATTCTTCAATGCTCTGGGGAAGCAAAGTTATTTGATGACGCTCGCCACATCGATATGCCATGCTGTTTCTCCTTTCGGAAAAACTCTACCATATCAACGTGATCTGTGTTACTTGTTTTTCTCGTTGCCCTAATATTTTTTTGTCAAAGAACGTTGCCCTCACCTGTAATTGTGACACAGTCTCTCAAGGGGGAGGAACTTTAGCATTGCAAGAACCTAACCGGACACTGCATGATTGAAGTATAAAACCATTGAAACAAAGGTTTTGCGAGACCTCTCATGAACAAAAGCACAACAGAAGAAGAATTAACGCTGCCCTATGAAACGGGGGTTATTCACGGCAGGTTTCAGATCCTCCACCTTGATCATCTGAAATATCTCCTGGCCGGGAAGGACCTCTGCCGTCATCTTGTCGTGGGGATTACCAACCCTGATCCCCTGCGGACGAAGGAAGATCGGACCGATCCTGACCGGAGCAAGAAGGAATCCAACCCCCTGACCTACTACGAACGAGCCCTTCTCGTCAGAAG
>CAYMTB010000455.1:0-2127 GCA_964393225.1 uncultured Syntrophorhabdaceae bacterium | reverse complement strand
ATACAGGCGATTTGATGGATAGATACAAAAAACAAAGAGCACGGATGGTAGAGACGCAGATAAAAGCACGATCGATTGCTGATCCCCGTGTATTAAAAGCGATGGAAACAATTCCGCGGCATCTCTTTGTTGATGAAGGTCTGATTGATCAAGCCCATAGCGATAATCCTCTGCCTATAGGGGAAAAACAAACAATATCTCAGCCTTATATAGTAGCCCTCATGACAGACGCCCTCGAGCTCAAAGGAAAAGAGAGGATTTTAGAGATCGGCACCGGTTCCGGTTATCAAACAGCAATTCTGGCTCATTTGGCCGATCGGGTTTTTTCCATTGAACGTATCGCAGCTCTGGCTACCCGGGCGCGAAAAATTCTTGACCAGCTTAATTATTATAATGTGGCTATAAGAGTGGGTGATGGTTCTTATGGTTGGAAAGAAGAAGCTCCTTTCGATGCCATTATCACTACAGCCGCCGCGCCGAAAATTCCCAAATATTTGATCGAACAACTGTCTGTTGGTGGAAGATTGGTTGTCCCCGTGGGAAGCCGTGATGTTCAAACATTATATAAGCTGACGCGTCTTGCGGAAGATGTATCTCAGATTAAAACGGAAGATCTGGGCGGTTGCCGTTTTGTCAGCCTGATCGGGGAGAGTGGATGGAAGGAATAAAACAAAATATCAGTTTGCCTAAGGCTTGCTTATTTTCTAGTTGGTATAAGTTAATAGTTTGCTTTTTTTGTGTTTTGTTTTTTCTGCAGTTAACAATTTCATGTTCAGGATCTCAGGTGCAAAGGATTCAGGCAAAAGGTGTTTACCATCTGGTAAAAAAAGGTGAAACTGTCTGGAGCATTGCCCGCGTTTATAATATAAAATTACAAGACCTGGCCGAAATCAACAATATCGAAGATCCCGCCTTGGTAAAAGAAGATACCATAATTTTCATACCTGATGCCAAGCAGGTAATCGATGACGTAATGACCAGCGCCAAAATTATGGATCCTCTGGTAAGTGCACCAGTTGTAGAAGATATTTCAAAAGTGACCGATCTTCAACAGCCTGACCTGGATAAAAAAATATCGCCGCCGGTGGCAACGGAAAAACAACCAACAACAAAAGTTTTGCCTCGTGAAGAATCTGTATCAAAAAAAGCAATTCCAGCGCAGAAGTGCACAGATAAAAAAATTGAGTCCAGATCTAAAGCAAAATTGCCGGTAGAGGAAAAAGAGAAAATCAAGATAGAAAAAGGAAGATTTATCTGGCCGGTACGAGGCACTGTTAAAACGCGTTTCGGAATTCAGCCAAACAAGACTTACCATAACTGGATTAAAATTGTCTCTGTCTCGGGAAAGCAGGTAAAAGCCTCGGCTTCAGGAACGGTTATATTCTCATCAGGATTGAAAAATTATGGTGAAACCATTATTATTCGCCACGAAAAAGAATTTGCAACGGTTTACACACACCTGAAGAAAAGATACGTCAAGGGTGATCAGAATGTTAAAAAAGGTGAAGCTATCGCTTTGGTAGGACAAAAAGACGAAGCAGGCAATCCTTATATAAATTTTGAGATCCGTTTTCGTGGTAAGGCGCGTAATCCGCTATTTTTCCTGCCTTAATCGGGGGAATCATTAATCGTTGACTAAAATATCAAATGATGTTAATATCTTTCTTTGCTATAGAAAGGCAGGGACGCATAAAATGTTTAAAGTAGGGGATTTGGCGGTGTATCCGGCTCAAGGGGTCGGTGTCATTGAAGCTATTGAAAACAGGGAAGTAATGGGAAAAAATCAACCATTTTATGTCATGAAAATCATGGGTAATGGCATGAAAATAATGATTCCGATGACGAGTGCGAAGGCCGTCGGGCTGCGTGAAGTAATATTAGAGAAGGAAATACCCAGGGTATATGAGATATTGCGAAATAAGGATGTTACCATAGATAAGCAAACCTGGAATAAGCGCTATAGGGAATACCTGGAAAAAATAAAGACTGGTTCTGTTTTTGAAATTGCTGGTGTTTTGCGGGATTTGTTTATCTTAAAGAGCGACAAGAATCTTTCCTTTGGCGAAAGGAAGATGATGGACACGGCTAAAAATTTGCTGGTTAAGGAAATATCTGTGGCTACCAACG
>CAYMTB010000454.1:0-2139 GCA_964393225.1 uncultured Syntrophorhabdaceae bacterium | reverse complement strand
ATATTTAAGAGGAGAAACAAGTTTTGGCTCCATTATGTTGAATATTTCGCCGTACTCTTCTAAAAAGTGCTCCTTTACATCGTCACGATCTTTTTCTGTTTTGATAAGATCAGACTTTGTTATAATAGGGTATATTTTTGCAGTTTTTCGTTTGAGCCGGGTAATGATTTTTTTTAAGAGTGTTCCACCTATCCTATCAGCAGGAAAAAACCAGAAGGTATATTCTGAATTACCAACATATTCTTCCACTACGTCCTCGTTGACCCCATAAGGGGAATTAAAGCCAGGGCAGTCAATTAATCTTATATTTGAACTATGCAGCATGCCAAGGAGAGATAAATCAATATCATTTTGATTATGCAAAGAATTGATATCATAAATCAATAATATATGATGGATTCGTGCATATTTACCAACCATTCCTGTTTGGCCATCAATGATCTGTTGAATCTCTTTAATAGAAGGAATGTCATCAGAAGATTTTTGATCAATATAAAATATCTTGCCTCTATGTCCTTGCCCATCCGCAACTAATTCAACTTCTGTTATTACAGATGTACAAGGACCTGATGCCGTTGGTAAAATATTCTCACCCAATAGGGCATTTGCAAACGTGCTTTTCCCAGACGAGAACTCACCTATAAAAACTATTTTGGTATCTCCTTGGAAATTGTCTTTAATGCTTTCTAATTTCTCAAGCCATGTATTACAGACCATTGTCAATGTTTCTGGGCGAATGTCTCTTAATTGTGTTGCGTACTCTTTAAGGTCATTAATGACACCCATGACTTTTTCTTCTATGTAATCGTTTTTCATATATATCTCCTTTATTAAAAATCTGATTCTTCCTATGTTTTGTTTCCAACCTTCTTGCCAATTACCTTACGCCACTTGGCCATACCGGCATCCCTTGATTTCGACTGCACTTTGATCTGAAGCGTTTCATCTTCTTCCCGAATGCAGATTTCAACATTGTCTTTGGGGTATATTTCTGTTTTGCCTTTGACAATACTGGCAGCGGTAATGGATGCTGCTTTACCAACCTTCCAGCCCATATCCATAGCTTTTAAGCGGATGGTCTGGGCGTCGTCATTCAGTTTTTTGGATGAATTGAAGCACTCATCAGCAAAGGATGCTGTAGATGTCAGCAGGATAAAGGCAATTGCAATTTTTAAGACCAACCATTTGTGACGATTCATAGCGCTCCAGTTTAATCCTGAGACTGAAACCTGATTGTTTGGAAATTGATTTCTACAATAAAACCATAAATTCCGATTATACTTGTTATGCTTATATTTTTAGATGAGCAAAAGGTTCTCTTTATAAATAACCTTGCCCTTCCGGACAATCTCGTTGACAAATTCGGCTGCATCGCTGCTGAAATAGGCTTCCCGGCTGAAAGGTAACGGTTCGATGTCGGTATCTATCTGTCGCCGGAGACGGAAAAGCGCCTTCATCTCTTCATAGGGATCTTTTCCAAAGTCATCTGAAAAAACGGCAACGTCAATGTCGCTATCATCGTTTGCCCGGCCATCCGCATAGGAACCATAAAGGACAACAGCGTAAATGTTGTATCTTTCCCTCATGAGGGCGACGAAATCTTTCAATTTCTTTTCTACAGAATCTGCGCTTTTAGCCACTGTATCAACTCCTCCGTTTTTTCGATAATTTGCGCCGCTTTTTCTTTGTCGATTAGACTATAAATTGCCTCTTTGTATGCCGGATAACGGGCCTGAATATTGAGGGGCGTCAATTCATCTATGAAATCGTTACGCTCTTTGGACATAGTCATCTTCAAGCCTACACGATCAACCAACTTATCCAATTTGTGAATATAAGGCGGCATGGTTGACGTCTGTTTTACATACATGGCTTTGAGCATCTTCTCGACAGCTTGATGGCACATGAAGCCAACGTAAAGATAATGGCCTTTATCGAGAAGTGTTTTGGCGACCTGCAAATCGTATTCAGCGATGTCTATCCAGTATTGGATCGTTTTCTCACTCATTATTCTCAACCTGTTTTTCGTGCGTCGGCAAGCGGAGCACCTTTTTAATCCTGAGCCTGTAACCTGATCGTTCGGTAGTTATTTAATACAATAAAACCATAGATTCCACAACAAATAATTCCCAATGCTAT
>CAYMTB010000453.1:0-2144 GCA_964393225.1 uncultured Syntrophorhabdaceae bacterium | reverse complement strand
CAGAAAGTTTTTTCCGATCAGCTCTTCACGCTTATAACCGATGATCTCTTCGCACTTGCGGTTGCCGTAAAGGAAGGTCCCTTCCACAGTGCTCATGTAGATGCCATCCGGGGCATTCTCCAGGTAGCTCCTGAACAATTCTTCGCTCTCTTTAAGGGCGTTCTCAATCTTCTTGCGCTCGGTAATGTCGAAAGAGATATTGGCAAGGTATAGAACCGCCCCGGTTGCCGGGTCTTTGATGGTAAATGTCGTGGCATGTACGTCGGTTAATTGCCCGGTCTTGAGGTTCAGGTACTGCAAATCGCCTTCCCATGTACCGCCTTTCAATAGTGCCAGCAGAAGTTCAGATTGCACCTTCTCTTTCAGGTGATCAGGTATAACCTGCATGATGTTAATCTGGTCAATGTTCTCCTGATCTATACCCAGCATTAGGGCGCCCGCATCGTTGAGAAAGATCATACTGCCATCAGATGTACACAAGTTGATCATTTCATTGGAGTAGCGCACTACCGATGCCATCATCTGCAGTTCCTCTTCCATTTTCTTGCGCTCGGTGATGTCCCGGACAAAAGCGAGGATGATGTTTTGACCCATACGTTGAACAACACTGGTGCTGATCTCAACAGGTATGATGCGTCCATCTTTGACGATCAAATCAAGCTCATCAGGGCCGGTGGACTTGCCCTCAATATTGGCCTGGAGCATCTCTGAGGCTTTGTTCAGGCTCGTTTCAGTCAGGATGTTCAATTCCAGAGAGTTTTTACCGATGATCTCTTCACGCTTATAACCGATAATCTCTTCGCACCTGCTGTTGCCGTAAAGGAAGTTGCCTTCAAGATCGCTCATGTAAATACCATCCGGGGCTTTCTCCAGTGAGTTCCTGAATAGCTCCTCGCTTTCCTGCAGGGCCTTCTCCGCCTGCTTACGCTCGGTGATGTCGATGGTGTAACCGGCCAATAAGGTTTTATCTCCCCTGACGATAGGAAACTTGATGGAGGTATAACTCCGGCCATTCATTTCCTCATAATCCATTTTCACCACATCAACCCCGGAAGCAGTAGCCCAGTCATCTGCGGTAAATTTTGCGGCCAGTTCGGGCGGATATAAATCCTCATTGGTCTTGCCAATAATTTCGGAAACCGGCCTGCCAAACATCTGCTGATAATTGTCGCTGACCTGCAGAACTATGCTCCGGGTGGGAGTTGCTTCTTTGATGTACATGAAAATAGGCGAGTGACGCATAAACAGCGAAAACAATTCATTGCTTTCCCGCAGCGCCTCCTCCGCCTGCTTGCGCTCGGTGACGTCGCGGCCAACCCCCTTAAAGCCAATGACCTCTCCCTGTTGGTTTTTCAGAGGGAAACCTGTCATTTCAGCAAATCCCGTTGTTCCATCCCTTCGAACAGCCTTGTAGCAAATGTCCCTTACGGGCTTGCCGGTACTGTATATCCTAGCGAAGGCATTATAAACGATATGCATGTCATCTTTATTCACATGAACCCTGAAGTTCTTCCCGAGCAGTTCTTCCTTGGGATATCTTAAGAGACGGCAAATCGCATCATTTAAGAAGGTAATATTTCCAGCAATATCCACCTCAAAATATGCATCCTCTATCTCATCAAGTATAGTCCGGTATCTCTCATCAGATTGATGTATCGTCTGTTCCATTTTCTTGCGCTCGGTAATGTCACGTGTAGTTCCTATAAATCCTATCGGTTTATCTGATGAATCTTTTTTTAATGAAGCAGATACTTCGACCTGTCGTTTAGTTCCATCCTTCCTTATAATCTCATATTCAAATATACTGCCTGATATTCCTGTTTTGTAGATTTTATTAAAAGAATAGAACATTTTCTTTGCGTTTTTTTTGTCCGCATATTGCCGGTGGCTCATGCCCATCAATTCTTCTTTAGGATATCCGTGTATTTCACAGATTGATTCGTTTAAAAAGGTATAATTGCCGGTAAGATCAACCTCGAAATAACCGTCCTGGATGTTTTCAATAATGGCCCGGTATTTTTCCTCAGACTGCTGTAGAGCTTCTTGTATTAGCTTGCGCTCGGTGATGTCCCGGCCGACACCTTGAACAGAATGCTGTTTGCCATTTCGGTAGATCACCGATTCCTGGGTTTCTACATATATAT
>CAYMTB010000452.1:0-2153 GCA_964393225.1 uncultured Syntrophorhabdaceae bacterium | reverse complement strand
TTTCAGCATAGTTCCAAATCATTGAGATAGTAGGACGAGAAAATGTAGGTGCCATTTTCTCTGCTACTGCCATCCACCATGCAAGCGAGGTTGATTTATCTGTAAATCGACTTATAGAAAAGGTCAGATATACAATAACTGCCTCTGCATAAGCTGCTGCTCCCTTACCACCTTCATCAAGTCCCAGTCCATCATCAACCATCCCCACAGATATTGCCTGCTTCTTTACCTGTTTGTAGGTCTCCCCAACCATATCAGATAAAGTTGAGAGGGTGATGAGTTGGCGGGGTGTGAAAAGATGACTCCATTTAGTCATTCCGTATCCTTGAATCCGGAATCCAAGAGCCTTTTTTGGTAGATCGGTGTCCGGGACATTCTCCGCCTTTTCTTTAAGATTATTAGGCACCATATCCGGTTTTGGGGATATATACAGTTTTTTACGATTCCCTTCGACCACTATAGCCATCAACCTGCTTCCGATCCGTCCTGCCTTCCCCTCTGAACGTATGTAACTAAATTCTATTGGGGTTCCAGACATGATACAGACGCCCCCCTGCCGAGAGATCGTACCTGTAAGTATAGGTTCGCCACTCGTCCGGACAATAAATTCGTATCCACTTCCATCTAACCTGATCACCGGCTCCAACCATGCCTTTTTTCCTTCTCTCGTAGAAAGCCAAAAAGAACGGACAAGCGGTACCTCAATATCCCGAAACGCTGGATTTGGACTTTTTACCGTCCGGGCCCAGAGCCACGCGATCACAGTCAGATCTTTCCCCACATATTCCCCGAGATCTGGTCTTTCAGACGCCATCTCCTCAGTAATCCGTGCTTTAGGGTAGATATGTCCAATCCGATGCTCTGCTTCATCCCGCATCCATTTCCCAAAATGACGAACATCTTCCGCGAGCCCAGTGGCTCCCCGCCACGCATCGAGTTTGCCCTGCTCACGGGCCTTTGGATGTACAGGGGGCAATCCTGTAAATTTCGGTGGGATCTCGATCATCGCCTTGTTGATCAAGACTGCCACCGGATTCAGATCAGACGCCCATGCCTCAAGACCTAGTCTTTGAGCTTCAAGTGGGATGGATCCTCCTCCTGAAAAGGGATCGTGGAACACCGGGAGTTTTTCTGGGTTGAAGAGTTCTGCTGCCTGAGGATGGTTACGATTTATTTGACAGGTTTCCTGCCAGCTCTTTATAATTTCAGCCCGGGCTTGATCTAATACAGTTTCATTAGTGGTGTTCTCCCACTTCACTAACTCCCGTATAATCCCAAAAAGCCGCTCCCGCTCCAGCTCAGCCTTTTCCTTGCTCATACCGCGGCCCAGTGCACGTTCATAGCCGGGGTCATTAACAAGCTGGGCAAAAAGAACCGCTCGTGCTGCTGCAAGAGGCCGCCTTGCCCACCAGAGATGAAGGGTTGACGGGTGCCCATGACGGATCGACTTCTCCCGCACAGAGGCGGCATTAATCTCAATAAGCGGCAACGCCACCTCAATCAGTTTTTTGGGGGTTTTTATAGGTATCATTGTGTCATTCCTATCCTATGCATTTAGATCCGCTTTCCTGATCAAAGTAGAAATATCAAGGTTCTTGCTGACTTCAGCCCAATCGGGCTCTTGGGAGAAGGGGCGTCGCACATTATATGGCCCATCATACTCCTCTCCATCAACAATTACAATTGCAAGCAGAAACATATCCCCCTGGTTTAATCCATACAGTATCTCGTTTTTGGAGACAGTGATCGTCGTCTGGCCTTTTGCCCGGCCTTTCACTTCGATATGATTTTCATTTGCAATACTGCCATCCTGCCGATACTGAATCGAGGTGAGATCCCAACCACAATCTTCAGAAGATACATCAATAACCCGGCATCCCCGGCGCTCTTCTGCCTCTCTCACTGCACGCATCGCCAACGCTTCAATACGGGCCCTTGCAGCAGCATCAACCGAGAATTGTTGAGGAGTCCCCCCCACCGGCAGGAGGCCTGCAGGGATTATCAGGGCAGTTCCTGCGATTACTGGCGGTGCTGGTATAATGTGCCGCATCGCCTCAAGGTCAGCTGTTCGACTCCTGAGTCGTTCCTTGAGCTCTTCGATAGTCAGCCGAATGTTTTCAAGGGTGAGACAGACCTCTTTTCCTGCCTGCATA
>CAYMTB010000451.1:0-2172 GCA_964393225.1 uncultured Syntrophorhabdaceae bacterium | reverse complement strand
ATTATGAGCGATTGGCCAAGTATGGCGTCAACAGAGCGGAGGACCGGCTCTGGGATACATATGACTGGTTTCAAAAGCGGTTTTATGAGGATGAACCCGTACACTCGGGACTGTTCGATTTGAACCGCTACTACCACCTCGCTCAGTAGTGAGCGATTTAGTCTCATCGTCAAAGCAGAATCCGCATGGACGGCCGGGATCGGGTCCGGATACCTCTCCTGAAAAGCTGGGCAGGACAATAAGGTGCTTGTTCGTCTGCTTGGGGCTACGATGCTGACGTTCCAACGGTGACAGCATCCGATTGCCCATATTCCATTTGACATCTTAATAAACATCCAGTAAATTCAAGCAATACGACAAGCCTCTTGACATGTGCCATAAATCCTTATTTCCAGTCCATACAGTCGTTCGTAACAGGAGGGCCCCCTGATGACTGACCAATGCAAGAATAATCAAGAACTGGTCAAACAAATATCCACCCTACAAAGAAGGTTCCAGGAACTGGAGAACTCGGAAGCCAAGCGCAAACTGGCGGAAGAGGCGCTGCGGGCTTCAGAGGCATTTCTGGAGACCATCATCGAATACAGCCCCATTTCGATGTGGGTTTCGGACGAAAAGGGAACGCTGATCCGGATGAACCAGGCCTGCCGGGACCTGCTCCAAGTCACCGACGAGGACCTGGTAGGGAAGTACAACATCCTGGCGGACAACATCGTCGAGCAGGGGGGGGCGATGCCCTTGGTAAAACGGGTATTTGAGAAGGGCGAGGGAGTCCGCTTCAACCTCCGCTATGACAGTGGCCAGCTCCAGTCGATTCGGCTTGGAAACATCGCTCAAGTGATCTTGGATGTGACAATTTCCCCGGTCCTGGATTCACAGGGGCGTGTGGTCCATGCGATTATTCAGCACCTGGACATCACCGCTCGCAAACGGGCGGAAGAGGATCTGAGAAAAAGCGAGGAGAAATACCGGACACTGATTGAAACCACACGGACAGGGTTCGTCATTATTGATCAGGATGGTTTAGTGCTGGATGCAAATCCGGAATATGTACGTCTTACCGGACATCATCATCTGAGCGAAATAGTCGGCAGAAGCATCATCGAATGGACTGCCGGTTACGAAAAAGAAAAGAATGCTGCCGCCTTAGGTGAATGCCTTGAGAGAGGACATATAAGAAACCTGGAAATTGACTATGCGGATTCAAAGGGCAACATTACCCCTGTCGAACTAAATGCAACATGCATAGAATCAGGGGGAGTAGCCCAGATCCTGACACTGTGTCGTGATAACACCGATCGCAAACGGGCGGAAAGAGATCTGGCCAACACCAAGGTACTACTGCAATCTGCCTTTGAGCAAACACCTGTCCCGATGGCATTGGTGAGGGCACCCGACGGCATGTTGCTGAACATCAACCGGGCGTGTACTGAAGTGCTGGGAATCGATGGTGAGGTCCATTACGTGGGGCAATCCCTGTCGAACATGAAACCGACGTGGCAGGACTTTGACGACAAGGGGAAACGGATACCCTACTCAGAACTGCCGCTGGCGTTGGCTCTGCAAGGTATAACGACGAGAGATAAAGAGATTGAGGTGCTGCGAAAGGACGGGACACGACGTTGGGAGATGGTGAACGCAACCCCTATCTACAACGAGGCGGGAGAGATGATTGCCGCCCTTGCCGTTTTCCCGGATATTACCGACAAAAAGCGGGCTGAGGAGGAAAAGGGCAAACTCGAAGCACAGCTTCATCAAGCTCAAAAGATGGAGGCGATCGGAACCCTTGCCGGCGGCATCGCCCACGACTTCAACAATCTGCTCATGGGGATTCAGGGCTATGCTTCCCTGACATTGCTGAATCTTGATCCATCCCATCCCAACTATGAGTGGATCAAAAGGATTGAGGACCAGGTGCAAAGCGGGGCGGATCTGACCAGGCAATTGTTGGGTTTTGCCCAGGGGGGCAGGTATGAGGTGAAACCCACCGATATGAACGATATCCTTGAAAAGAGCTCCTCCATGTTCGAGAGAACAAAAAAGGAAATTTCCATTCATCGGAAATACGGGAAAGACCTTTGGAGTGTGGAGGTGGATCGGGGTCAGATGGAGCAGGTATTCATGAATCTGTTTGTGAATGCCTGGCAGGCAATGCCCGGAGGCGGGGAGATC
>CAYMTB010000450.1:0-2172 GCA_964393225.1 uncultured Syntrophorhabdaceae bacterium | reverse complement strand
TATCTTTTTTCAGTCTTGTTATTCTTTACTGCAATTGCCACCGCCTTCTTGCTTCCCACTATTACAACAAGTTTCTTACCTCTGGTGACTCCGGTATAAAGTAAATTCCTTTGAAGTAAGACATAGTGCTGTGTCAGGATCGGGATAACTACTGCCGGATATTCCGATCCCTGAGATTTATGGATGGAAACGGCATACGCATGGACAAGTTCGTCAAGGTCTGAATAATCATAGACCACTTCTCTGTCATCTATGGATACTTTCAATTCCTGAGATTCTGCATCAATGGCGGTTATCCGGCCAATATCGCCATTATAGACTTCTTTGTCATAATTATTCTTAATCTGCATTACCTTGTCATTAATCCTGAATAATCTTCCGCCGCGCATTACTCCCGCATCTCCCGGATTCAGAGCTTTTTGCAACTCCAGGTTAAGATTTGCTGATCCTACTGTTCCTCTGTGCATGGGTGAAAGGACTTGAATGTCATTGATGGAATCAAAACCAAAGCGTTTGGGTATTCTTTCCTTTACCAGATTGATAATCATTTCCAGGTTCTTTTGTGGATCTTCCTGTTCAATGAAGTAGAAGTCATCGAGTTTATCTGGAGAGGACTTCAGGTTCGGGATTCTGCCTTCATTGATTATATGAGCATTAGTAATGATGGAGCTTTCCTTGGCCTGGCGGAATATCTCGTTTAATTGAACTACAGGAGCTATGCCGGAATCAATAATATCTTTAAGAACATTACCAGCGCCGACAGAAGGAAGCTGGTTTATATCGCCGACCATGATAAATGTAGCGGTAGGCGGGATCGCTTTGAGGAGATGATGCATTAAAAGCGTGTCGATCATGGAGGCTTCATCAACAATCAATAGCTGACAATCCAGAGTGTTTTCCTCATTCTTTTGAAATCCGCCTTTTCGCATATTGTATTCCAGCAGTCTGTGAATGGTCTTTGCTTCATGACCTGTGGTTTCGGACATTCTTTTGGCAGCTCGACCAGTAGGGGCAGCCAGCATGATATTGGCCTTAATAGCCGAGAATATCTTGAGAACTGCATTGATAATAGTGGTCTTGCCAGTTCCGGGGCCACCGGTAATGATCATGACCTTATTCTTAGAAGCACAGCCGATGGCTTCAATCTGTTTTTCTGCAAGGTTAATAGATAGCTGCTCCTGAATCCAGCCAATCGCCTTTTCCGCATCTATCTTTCTGATTGACTGCGGGGCATTGATCAGAGTTTTAAGACGGGTGGCCAGATTCTTTTCAGCGGTATAATATCCGGACAAGTAAACAGCTTTGTTGTTCTCTTTAAATTCGATATCGCTGTTCAGATCTTCTATCATGATCTGCTTATCTACAGCTATCGCTCCCATTGCCTTGACAATGATTTCCCGGTCAATTTCCAGGATTTCTTTACACTTCCCGATCAGGAGTTCATAGGGATAATAGACATGACCGTCATCTGTCAGTTCATGGAGGACATAAAGAATTCCGGCTGCTGCTCTCAAATCTGAATCTTTGGCAAACCCAAGGTTTTCAGCTATTTTATCGGCTGTGATAAAACCAATGCCAAAAATATCCGTAGCCAGGCGATAGGGATTTTCCTGAACGACCTTGATTGATCCGTTGCCATACTGCTTGTAGATTTTTGCCGCATAACCGGAACTGACTCCATGGGATTGCAGAAAGATCATGACTTCTCTGATTTCCTTCTGCTCTTCCCATGCCTTTTTGATCATGCCAATGCGTTTTGTCCCGATACCGGCAACTTTCGTCAGTTTCTCAGTTTCCTTTTCAATGATATTCAGGGTTTCCTCTTTGAACATCTTGACGATGCGTTTGGCCATCACGGGACCAATGCCCTTGATCAGACCGGAACCAAGGTATTTTTCAATTCCATGAACAGAGGCGGGAACTGTGGTCTGACAAAAAGAAAACTTGAACTGCTCGCCATATTGAGGATGATTACCCCACTCTCCCTTCATCTTGATAATCTCGCCGGGTGTGGGATTGATCATGTTGCCGATCACAGTAACCATGTCCTGGCGGCCATAGACCTTTACCTTGGCAACAGTATAGCCCGTTTCTTCACTGGTGAAGGTGATCCGTTCTATCTGTCCCTGGAGGTCGGCAAGAGTGGTTGTTTGCTGCATGATTCAGTCCCTT
>CAYMTB010000449.1:0-2175 GCA_964393225.1 uncultured Syntrophorhabdaceae bacterium | reverse complement strand
AAAGTGAAAGGTGTCCACAAGATCTAAAATCGATGTTGAATATCGTGGATCAATATTGAAGGCCACCACGTTGCTTCAGTTCTTTGGCTACACATTCCTGAACAAATTCATTCTCTCTCTCATCCCCTGCAGCCAGGATGGCTGCAGGTCAAGATGGTTGCCTCCTTTTCAACATATCCTCGGTGATCAATGCTACCGAGTCGAGTAAGGAAGTTGCGAGATTCTCGTTCTGCCCTTACATGAGCATCATGCACCCCTGATCTGATCTCGACAAATATTCTTAAAGTCACAGCCAGAACAATTACTAACTCGATCCAAAGCTCCTTCACGTATCTGACGGCCCGCCTCAATTATCTTAGACTCGATCGAGGTTAGAAGACTGCTGTCTATAAGCTCCCTTACCGAAGCACCTGCACCTTCGTCCAAGTTGTAGATCTCAATAAGATCTGCCGATTCACCGGTAAGCTGTTGATAGCCCAGTGCATATAGATGGAGCTGTTCTTGTGTAGTCTCCTCGTCTTGGGCTCGGTCTGTAGACTTGAAGTCGATAATTATGGTCTGACAGATGTCAGTACGGCGAATGAGGTCTATGCGACCGTTAACCACTACGCCTTCAGCTAACTTAAGCTCAATATTTTTTTCCGCGTACTCAATCTTGTCCAAAAGGTGCCCATTTTCAGCGAAGTAGCGTTTTAGGACTTTATCTGCTTTGGCACGCATATCTGTACGCAGCCCATTCCAAGCGAATGGCAAGTGGAAATTGTTATCCAGAAGTAATGGAATTGCATCATCCTTCAAGTATTCATGATCCAAAGCTCGGCGATGAACCTCTGCCAATGCGTCGTGTAGCGATTTCCCATAACCAAGGCGCTCATTGAAACCGGGGTTGAAACCATATAGAAAACGGAGCTTGAACTGATACGGACACTCGAAAAAATATTTGAGTTCGCTGAAAGTGAGCGCAATCTCCGGACTCTCTTCTGCGGGACGAGGTTCAATGCGCTCTGGCTGATGGCGTATGGGCTCGCGAGTCAGCGCATCACCTCCTGCCACAAACTCACGCAGTAATGGTGATTCGTTGTTGTGCAGTCGATTGCCTTCGGGCGCCCAGGTACAGTACAGGTACTTTTTGCTTCGAGTTAGAGCTACGTAGAATAGACGTCGTTCGTCCTCATACGTGCCTAGATAGCGCTCCGCTCCGACTACAGCATCTCGGGGGATAACATGATACCATTGTCGTCCACCAGGTCGCTTGATTGGGAATCTATTATTCACCAAATTAGGGATGAAAACCGCGGGAAATTCCATGCCCTTGGCTTGGTGCACAGTCATGATTTGAACTGCGTCAGGCCTAGCATAACCAATGTCCTCCCACCCTTCCGGATAGTAATCTGGCGCTTGATAGCGCAAAAATTTCGAGAATTCGCGATATAAAGAGGATACTTCAGATTGAAAATGAATCTGTTCGTAGTCGGTGATGAGCTGACTAAATTTCCCGAGGTTATAGTAGACAATCTCACCACGGGGACGATCTAGACCCTCCTGGTTCGGGATGGTATCCTCCCTCAGGACAAGTTTTTCCAGGAAACCCATATAGGTGTGCTGCAAAGAACGCTCGCTGGTCAGCCAACGGTTAGGCCAGTCAGCCCGCTCGGCATCTAGCCAATAAACAGCACGACCTAAGTTAGATTCCTCGATGCCGAGATCTGCCGTTCGCCAGGCCTCTTTCAGATCTTCGCCGCTTACCTCATCATTCAGATAATAGAAGATTGCCTGAACTGCTTGAATCTCCGCTGTATCAAACAGTTTGTTCATACCTTTTATGATGCATCGAATACCGGCGGCTCTCAAAGCTTCCACTATTGGTTCAGCGCTGTTCTTTACGCTGCGTAGCAATATTGCGCAGTCTGACCAAGTCAGTCCCCTAACCACCTCGTTCTCCTCAAAAGGCAGGCCACGCAAAGTCCTGATCTTTTCCATGATCCAGTTGGCTTCCTCTTGCGGGGACCGGAACTCTAGTGCTAACAGATCGCCATGCTCAAATACTTGCTTTTCTCTGCTGACCATTCGTTTCTCTAGGCGGTTCGAATTCCTCTCCGCCACCTGACGAGAGGTTTCTACTACCCCGCGGCTGGACCGAAAGTTATCCCCCATATTGACAAGAGTAACCTCGAG
>CAYMTB010000448.1:0-2175 GCA_964393225.1 uncultured Syntrophorhabdaceae bacterium | reverse complement strand
CTTACTCGATAACCTTAACTATGACGCCTGCGCCTACTGTTCTTCCACCCTCACGTATAGCAAATCGAAGTCCTTCCTCCATCGCTATCGGATGTATCAGGCTCACCTGCATCGTTATATTGTCCCCAGGTATTACCATCTCAACTCCATCCGGAAGCTTGATGTCCCCGGTTATGTCCGTCGTGCGAAAATAAAACTGCGGCCGGTATCCAGTGAAAAATGGCGTATGGCGTCCACCCTCTTCCTTCTTCAATACGTATACCTCTGACATAAACTTTGTGTGCGGTGTTATCGATCCGGGCTTCGCTACTACCTGCCCTCTCTCAACTTCCTCTCGCTTCGTTCCGCGTAGCAGTATCCCTACATTATCCCCGGCCCTGCCTTCATCAAGCGTCTTGCGGAACATCTCAACTCCGGTGCAGACCGTCTTTATCGTAGGACGTATCCCTATTATCTCCACCTCGTCCCCTGTCCTTATTATTCCTCGATCGCAACGACCGGTTACCACCGTCCCGCGCCCGGATATCGTAAACACATCCTCCACCGGCATAAGAAATGGCTTGTCTATATCCCTGACCGGCTCAGGTATGTACCCGTCTACTGCATCCATAAGCTCAAATACACACTTTGCATCCGGAGAGTTTACATCCTCCGTCTCCAGTGCCTTCAGCGCACTCCCGCGTATTATCGGTATATCATCCCCAGGAAAATCATATGAAGTAAGCAACTCCCTAAGCTCCAACTCCACCAACTCCAAAAGCTCGGGATCGTCCACCTGGTCTACCTTGTTCATGAATACTACCATCGCAGGAACGTTAACCTGCTTCGCCAAAAGTATGTGCTCCCTCGTCTGCGGCATCGGCCCGTCTGATGCCGCTACAACAAGTATCGCTCCATCCATCTGGGCTGCACCCGTTATCATGTTCTTAATATAGTCGGCATGCCCAGGACAGTCGATGTGCGCATAATGCCTTTTCACCGTCTCATACTCAACATGCGCCGTGTTAATCGTAATTCCCCTCTCCTTCTCCTCAGGCGCCTTGTCTATCTGGTCATAGGCCACATACTCGGCCATCCCCTTCTTCGCCAAATGCTTCGTTATCGCCGCCGTCAATGACGTCTTCCCATGATCTATGTGACCAATCGTCCCTATATTAACATGCGGCTTCGTCCTCTCAAACTTACCCTTGGCCATAACTAAATCCCCCTGCCTGTTTTAAGGTTTTCTGAAATATTGCCCGGTACAGGTTCATAATGAGACACCTGCATGGTGAAGGTCGCCCTCCCCTGTGATAAAGAACGTACACTTGTTGCATATCCGAACATCTCTGCAAGCGGAACCTGCGCTGCTATTACCCTCACATCTGAACGGGTATCCATCCCCAGTATCTTGCCCCTTCTGGAAGAAAGATCGCTGATAAGATCTCCTATGTAATCATCAGGACTTACTACTTCAACATCCATAACCGGTTCAAGCATGATTGGAGCACCTTTTTTTACTGCATTTTTAAGAGCCATTGATGCTGCTATTTTAAATGCCATTTCTGAAGAATCCACTTCGTGATAGCTCCCATCATATAGTGTGACTTTAAGGTCAACCATTGGATAGCCGGCGCAAGGTCCTACATTCAGCGCTTCTTCGACCCCTTTTTTAATTGCCGGAATATATTCTTTAGGTATTGTTCCACCGGTGATTGCGTTTACAAAAACATATCCACCACCGGCTTCAAGAGGTTCGGACTTTATCAGTACATGTGCGAATTGACCGTGGCCGCCTGTCTGTTTAGCATATTTACAATCTTCATCAATAGCCTTTGTGATTGTTTCTTTGTATGAAACCTGTGGTTTGCCGACATTGGCTTCAACCCCAAATTCCCTTTTGAGTCTGTCGACGATTATCTCAAGATGGAGTTCACCCATACCTGAGATTATTGTATCGCCCATATCGGGATCAACATGTACCCTAAATGATGGATCTTCAACTCCCAGCTTTGACAAAGCTCCACCGAGCTTTTCCTGATCAGTTTTGCTTTTCGGCTCTATTGCAATTGAAATTACCGGTTCAGGGAAGTCCATTGCTTCCAGAATAATGGGTTTTGTTCTGTCACAAAGACTATGCCCTGTGATGGTTCCTTTAAGTCCTAGTATGGCTGCAATATCACCGGCATTTAAAGT
>CAYMTB010000447.1:0-2187 GCA_964393225.1 uncultured Syntrophorhabdaceae bacterium | reverse complement strand
TATAAAGGCTTTTCCGCAACAGAAAACCCCTGATGAAGCATATTTTTATTACCATATTCCTGCTATTCACTTTTTTAAACGCTTATGCCGGCGACAACATTGTTATTTACCGGATGGGCGACAGGGATCAGCCTGTCTGGAGTCTTTTGAAAAAATCTTTTGACAGCAAAGGCTATAATGTGAGTATCTATGAGAAGGCAGACAATATTGACAGACATCTTGTAACTATAAACAGGATAAACAGAACAAACGCTTCGCTCATGCTCGCTTTGGACTTGCAGACAAACGAGAAGGCAGATGTGTTTATCGCTTTTACAGATGCGAAGAAGCGTACAGGAAGGTTTCTTACAATTGAAGAGGTTCCGGGCCGGCATACAGATAATTCAATGATACTTGCAAAAGAAGTCGCAGCATCATTCGGAAAACACGAGAAAGGAATTTCTCTCTTTCCGCTTCTCGGTGTTGATATGCCCGGTATTTTTGTCAAGATTGAGTGTACAAATGAGCAGGCAGATGAAATGCTTAATAAATTGCATGAAGGTATCCAGAAGTTCATGAAAAGAGGCCAGTAAAATGAGAAATAGCGGAAGACCAAATGACAAAATACGGGAACTGAGAATAACCAAAAACTTTTTGAAATATCCGGAAGGCTCAGTCCTTGTGGAGATGGGAGATACAAAGGTAATATGCGGTGTGAGCATCGAAGAAAAAGTGCCACCGTTTCTTAGGAATTCAGGTAAGGGATGGCTGACCGCTGAATATTCGATGCTGCCTCGTGCTACCCAGTCGCGGTCTACCAGAGAAGCAGTAACCGGACGGGTGGGCGGAAGGACCCACGAAATTCAGAGACTTATAGGAAGGGCGCTCCGCGGCGTTCTTAACCTTGATATTATCGGTGAACGGACCATATGGATCGATTGTGATGTGATCCAGGCAGACGGCGGAACAAGGACTGCGAGTATCACCGGCGGATATGTAGCCCTTGTTGAAGCCCTATGGGCAATGAAAAAAAGAGGAACCATCGAAAAGATACCCATGCGTGACTCTGTAGCAGCAATAAGTGTAGGGCTTGTGAATGGCCAGATTATGCTCGATTTGTCCTACGAAGAGGACTCAAGGGCTGATGTGGACATGAATTTTGTCATGACAGGGAAAGGGTTATTAATAGAAGTTCAGGGCACGGCTGAAAAAACGCCATTCACAAAGGAACACTTCGATACGATGTACCAATATGCATTGAAGGGCATAAGTGAAATCACGAAACAGCAGAAGGCCATGCTTGGCCCGCTGTTTCCGGCGTTATAAAATTTTAGCGTGGAGCATTTAGCGTAGAGCGTAGAGTTTTAAAAAAAACCCGCTAAACGCTACCCGCTAAACGCTACCCGCTATAATTATGAGAAGCATTATCGTTGCCACATCAAATAATGGAAAATTTAAAGAGATAAAGAGCGTCCTTGCGCATGAGTTTGATGCATTCTATTCGCTGCGTGATTTTCCCGAAAAGATTGAAATTGAAGAAGACAGTTTGCTGTATGTGGAAAATGCCATAAAAAAGGCAAGAAAGACAGGAGAAAGGCTCGGGCTCTATACAATAGCTGATGACTCCGGCCTTGAAGTGGAGGCGCTCGGAGGCAGGCCCGGGGTTCATTCATCCCGTTACGGAGAAAACGATGACGACCGGATTAACAGGTTGCTTGGCGAGCTGAGAGACGTGCCATGGGAAAAAAGAAAGGCAATTTTCAAGGCCTATATCGCCTGCTACATACCGGAAAAAGAAATCAGTTATGTCTTCTATGGATGCTTGAAAGGGTTTATCGGTTTTGAGAGGAAAGGTGAAAGCGGGTTTGGCTATGACCCTGTTTTTTTCGTCCCGGAATTGAATAAATATGTGGCTGAACTCACGAGAGAAGAGAAAAACAGAGTGAGTCACCGAGGCAGGGCATTGCAGGCGTTCAAAGACTTTATAAAAGGCGATTTTTTCAGTAATTCAAGAGCATTAAATCTGTAACGGTTTTAATTTCTATGGTTCTGCTTTTTTTATATATTCGCAATTCTAAATTCTAAATTGGTTTTATTGGTGGTCCCACGGAGTTTCGAACTCCGGTTTCCGGCGTGAGAGGCCAGCGTCCTAGGCCACTAGACGATGGGACCAGTTAAGGAAAGAATGGTATCAGATATCATTGATAT
>CAYMTB010000446.1:0-2239 GCA_964393225.1 uncultured Syntrophorhabdaceae bacterium | reverse complement strand
GAACCCGATCGAGGAGGCCGAGGCCCTGAAGCGCCTCATGGACGACCATCCGTACATGCAGGAGGATCTGGCCCGCATCATCGGCAAATCCCCGACCACCATCTCGGAGGCCCTCTCCCTCAACAAACTCCCCAAGGAGATCCGGGACGAGTGCCGTAGGGACCCCACCGTCCCGAAAAAAGTGCTGGTCACCATCGCCCGGAACAAGCAGCAACGGAGTATGGCGACCCAATTCCAGTTGTACCGGAAACAGCAGGAACAGGCCGGCGTCAAGAAGACCCCGGGCGCGAAGCGCACCAAGGCGGAGGCCCTGGCCAACAACCTCGGCGCAACAGTGCTGAAGATCGCCGCGCTGAACCTTCAGGAATTCTCAACGGAGGATCGGGACATGATTATGGAGACCTTGACCTCCCTGAAGAACACGCTGGAGGAGGCCATCGCCGGGGCGACCAAACCGAGCAAGAATTTGGCATGAAAATGATCGACCTCGTCGGAGTATCGTTAATGATATCATATTGTTTAGTCACTTCGGCGCGCCGAAGTGACTTCAGGATTGGCAAGATGCGCCTCGCTAATGCTGAGCCGATGACTATTGAAGAACTGTCTTTTCTTGGTTTCAAGGCGACTGATTGGACCAGCTCATTGAATACCAAATGAAATCTGCACTTTTTGGAGGGTGATTTTTCTGATGGTTGGAGTGTCTGTAACTTCCTGTACTACACAAATTGTTAACTTCGATGAATATACTTGCTTTCAATCAGAAATCAATGGCAGGTTATACTGACCGAAAACTGAAATTCTGCGTATTATGCGGATCAATCTAAACATTGTTCGGCAGTCTATCGTCAATCACCATTACGCTCTGAGTCTGTTAATGAAAGCGATAAGGCTGTTCTCGCACCTAATTCGCTCAGGAGCGAGATGGCAATACGATGAATAAGGAGTGTTATCTTTATGAAGCAATTATTTCAGAGCCTCTTTAACATCGGTATTGATCCAAACACTGGCCAATTCAATATCAGGACCATCCAGTTGGTTAACACGTTGGCTCTAATCACTTCGCTGATACTTCTCTTGATGACTCCCGTTCTGTTGCTGTCAAGAGTGGGGAATCCAATCCTTCTGAGCGGAATGATGATTTTTAGCTCGCTGGCTATTGCTATGGGCCTGGTGATCAACGGATTAAAAAGATACTTAATGGCAAAGATATATACTATGCTCATGATAGTTGCTGTAATCTCAGTTCTTTCTTTTCTTAAGAGGGGAGCTAATATTAACCATCTGGCATTATGTATACCGGCAATACTGGTGTACTTCTGCTTCACCTATCGTGAACGCAGATACGCTTACGGAATGGTCATGATTATCTCTGTTCTCTTCTGCCTACTGGAATACAGGTTTTTATCTGAGTCGAGCTACATCCTGGACTACTTTCAGGAACCCTTCTTAAGAGTTGGCTTTGTAATGCGTTTGACAACATACTTCACTTTGGTGCTTTTTGGTTATTACCTGCTCCGGATTATCAGCAGTGCTGAAGAGAAGCTTGACAGGGAACAACGGAATTCAGAGCGATTACTACTTAATATCCTGCCGAGAAGCATTGCCGATAGATTGAAAGAAAGTAATGAGGTGATCGCCGACTACTTTCCCGATGCAAGTATCCTTTTTGCTGATATAGCTGATTTCACTCCGATGTCAGAAAAGCTATCTGCCAGAGAAGTTGTAGAATTCCTCAACAGAGTTTTTACGGAGTTTGATGACCTTGTAAACGCACACGGTGTTGAGAAGATTAAGACAATAGGTGATGCCTATATGGTAGCCGGTGGAGTGCCAAACCCTTCACCGGATCACCTCACAAGTATAGCTGACTTGGCTTTGGATATGCAGGAATCAATAAAATCTAAGTTCAGCCTTCAGCATCCTGGATTCATGCTTCGAATCGGAATTAACGTCGGAGCAGTTGTTGCTGGAGTGATTGGGAAGAACAAGTTCATTTATGATCTTTGGGGAGATACCGTGAACGTCGCCAGTAGAATGGAATCCCACGGAATTCCGGGAACGATACAAGTAAGTGAGGACGTCTATTCGAAACTCAAAAACCAGTACGATTTCGAGTTCAGAGGCGATGTGGATATTAAAGGGAAAGGCATGTGCAAGACCTATTTCCTATCTTGCAGGCGCTAGGTTACTCGTCTATGGGCAAGAAGCCGTCTGTATCAAGCGACGCATAGCACCACCG
>CAYMTB010000445.1:0-2245 GCA_964393225.1 uncultured Syntrophorhabdaceae bacterium | reverse complement strand
TTGTCTTTTGTGAGATAGAAGATGATGTTGCCTGACGCTGCCACTTCGTACAGTCCCAGTTCGTTGTTGTAGATGATGCTTTTAATGGTAAAGCCCGGGATTGATATGTCATTTTCCGCTGCACAAGATATGGAACCCGACACAAGCACCATAACTGCTATGAGAACTGCGGCTGCCGTTCGATTCATCCGATTTATCATTTTTTTGTCTCTCCTTTTATTTTACGTTTGATATCTTTCCTTTTTTTGCCTGAGGTGCAACCGGGGTCTCCTGACGTTTTCCCTTATTTTCTTGTGGAGTCAGCTTTCCTCCTTTCACAATTACTATGTCTACCTCCCTGCCGGGATCTATCTCTATGACCGGATATATTTGTTCCGCCAGTTTCAGGTAGTAATCCGATACCCTGGCAAGGGCATTACCTGTACCGGAAAGCCCCGCCCCTAACGCAACATCTCCGAGATCGGGCATAAGTGTCGTAACCTTCCCATCTGACTGTTTTGATACATTTACATAGCTCATTGCTGTTTGTGGTTGTAGGGCATGCCCCAAACCCGAGAGTATACCGGTGATGATTGACATGGCAATCTGCCTGCCCTGTTTGGTTATCACCTTGCCCCTCATCCCCAGTTTGCCGTCTTCCCCCATGACCTGCCCCTTGAGAGACACCTCCCACGGCGTACCGTCATTCTTAATACAGGAAAGGGTCTCAGTCCTTATGTACGCCCTTTCCTCGACCATGTTTCCGTAGCCAGCCCCGACAATAAAGCACTCCTTCAAATCCATTCTGAAACGGTTCGGCAACAGCGAAAGATCAGACAGCATCATGAGCGTGGGGTACGGCTCTGATTTCGCAGCAAGCGAAGTGGGAACATCCATTCCCGAAAGAATGACGGCTTTCGTTATGCTTCCCGTCGGTATCCACACAGAATCATCCTGTTTTGTTTTTGTTTTATCCTGTTTTGATTCGCTGCTTTCCTTGTTCTCCCATGTACGGATTGAACCACTTGCGCCACCTGATTTATCAAGCTGTTTTTCGCTGCCGCCCTTACCGGGAGACTGGCCGGGAACATGCATATCCGGTTTGTCCGGTTTTTTCGTTGAAGGCGGAGGTACCGGCGGAACACCCGGGGGTTGAGCCTTTTCCTTTTTTACCGCATAGGTTTCTGATTTTTCTGTTTTTTTTGTCTGATCCATTTGCTGCCGCAGTTTGGTCATCTCCGCCCTTAATTCCTCATTCGATTTTTCAAGGGCTTTGATGTTTTGTCCTTCCGCGGCTATCCAGAGGTCCTTTTCCACCTTCTCCGACAGCACGGAGTATTTCCTGTCTTTTTTTGCCGACTCTTTTACCGCCGCGGTTCTTTTGCCTGTGAATGACACACCCACGATAATAACGAGCAGCACCGCCCCTAAGATAACCAGTATCTTGACCTTCTGTTTCTGTTTGATGGTTAAATTTTTTAACATTTCCATTTTTGTCTGCCTTTTTGAAAACTATGATTTAGGATATATTACTTACTCTCGGATGCCTGTATCACCTGGTACACTTTCCACGCATATTTTCTCCCCAGGACCTTATTCCCGGAGTTGTAACATCCGACCGCATCCCACGTGCACCCGTACCTGTCCATGCACTGTTTTAGTATCCACGCACCCGTCATCACGTTGGTACAGGGATCCGATAGCTCCATCCACCTGTCGTGTCCGATTGTTTTGTACCAGCTTGAGTTGATCTGCATGACACCGTAGTCAAATGTCCCGTTTGTGTTCCTGTTGATTGCATGTGTGTAAAAATTGCTTTCTACCTTTGCGATAGACCACAGCAGTAAGGGATTTATACTATATTTCTCTCCTGCCTCTTCGAAACAGAACGCATGCACCTTGAGGGGTCTAAAAACTAAAACGATAATGATGACAGCGGTGATTGCATATTCCGCGAAGGAGCCGACCCTGAACAATCTTGCGCCAAATGACTTTTTAAAGGGATTAAAAAGCGGTACACGTCCGCATAGCGCATCCTGGGCGATATGCAACATGCAGCCTATGAGAAAATAGAATATCACGGTGAAAAATACATCAGTTCCACCGGACAGGTTTTTTATTGCCAACATTAAATCGGCAACGCCCCCGAAGCGATATTTCAGGATCGCATACACCGCAAACAGGGTTACGCCATATATGACCCACCAGTGAGAGAGCTTCCTATGCCTGGAAGGTGAATATCCGAACTCCACCGCATCTGGATATA
>CAYMTB010000444.1:0-2246 GCA_964393225.1 uncultured Syntrophorhabdaceae bacterium | reverse complement strand
CTAATATCACTGATTTATTGACAGCATGTGCATAGCCTGCTTCAAAAACTGTTCCTGTATCATTGCCATCAATAAGGACAATAATGATGTCACACGACTCCAGGAGCCTTATACACTCAATTTTAATGCTCTCCGCCATGTTCAACTTTGTTTCTATATCTCCCCCTATGTTTGCAGCATAATCAAATGCGTCAATTATGGTAATATCATTATTGCCATGTCCGCTATTTATTGAAGCGCCAGAAAACTTTTCAAGAAATTTATTTTTGAACTCTCTCTGCTCTTCATTAAAACAGGGGCGGGTAAAGTCGATTTTCATTATTGTCCTCTGGGCTGTTATCATATCGATAAAATCAATAATACTCAACTGTTAATCATTGACGGATACGCCTATGATATGGTTAAAAATAACAGAAAACAATCTTATACCTTCAGGAGAAAACATGACGAAGTTAGATATTATTAATAACGTATACGATAAACTTGGTTTGTCAAAACGGGAGTGCGCTGATATTGTCGATAGATTCTTTGAGATTGTGAAAGAAACACTTGCAAAGGATGAGAATGTAAAGATTTCTGGATTCGGCAAGTTTATCGTGAAACAGAAACATTCCAGGAGAGGAAGAAATCCTCAGACAGGTGCAGAGATAGTAGTTGCGGAGAGGAAGGTACTGCTTTTCAGGTTGAGCGGTGTTGTGAAGAATGGGATAAATCAAGAAAAGTAAACAATTTCTTAAACCAGAGGGTCAACAAAAGGGCAAGATGAGTCACGCTTGGAGGGGGCATGAACAAGTGTCATTTTTAATCCATTTGCTTATATCAACCTATGATGATACAACCCCTTTTTATAGCTCCTTTCGGTCATCCCGTATAACAACGGAGCACATGCTGCTAAATATACTCCAAAATGAACACCGCGTGTTGTGTATTTATTTTAGAAATACCATGGATGATGCTCTTCCCTATTTATTCGGGAAAATTCTCGTTTCGCGGTGAAACGAGACTCCAGATTTCTTCAACGCTGCCCCCCTGCTGCATTTGCTCCTCTTGCATCCTATGAAATCGTGCTTATAATAAGAAAACATGGAGCTTTTTCAAACATTTGGTTTATTCCGTTCAGTAAACAGGAGGTCTTTCATGAAGCTCCTGGGGTATGCGGGGCTTAGTCTGTCAGGGCTTTTGTATAGCTGCGAAGGGGCTTCCGCAAAGGATAAAAAGAAAGGGTCGATGCTTCGTCCCTCCATCCCGCCAATAGATCGTGCTGTACCCTCAATGATAGAGGCTGCCACATTTTCCCTCGGTTGATTCTGGGGTCCCGATGCCCGGTTCGGGCTCATACCTGGCGTTGTCCGCACCCGTGTGGGGTATGCAGGGGGTACGAAGAAAAATCCTGTGTACTCGAGTCTCGGAGACCATACAGAAACCCTCCAGGTGGATTTTGATCCCTCGAAAGTTTCGTATGCGCAGCTTCTCCATATTTTCTGGGCAAGCCATGAGCCTTTCGCAAAACAATGGTCACGTCAGTATATGTCGATGATACACTATCATACCGATGAACAGAAACGTGTCGCCTATGAATCAAAGAACCTTGAGGAGACGAAGAATAAGACCAGAATATTTACCGAGATTGTTCCCGCAAAGGAATTCTATCTTGCCGAGGATTATCATCAGAAATACTATTTGAGACAGGTGCGGGAGCTTTTCGATGAATTTATGGCCATCTACCCCAAGCCGTCCGATCTCGTATCATCTACGGCAGCGGCGCGGGTGAATGGTTATACAGGCAGTTACGGAAGCATGGAAGGGCTGAAGGCTGAAATGGACATGCTTGGCCTATCTCCTGCGGGGAAGAAAAAACTCCTGCATATCATGTCACGCTCTGCTCTGCCAGCGCGATAGGAGTGATCCTTATCTATCGTAAAGGGAAAAAGCTGAGCTTCTCCCCTTTATCTAAAACGATGATTCTCCACAATATCTTTTCAGGCGTCTGCCGCGGTGTCAAAGATTGTATTTCTTTCTGAAAAACTCGCATGCTTCCATGATTGCTTTATTCTCTCATATAGTCTCTTTTCAGTCAAAAGGAGATGATGAAACTTGTTTTGAAATTCAGGCAACCATGACATCTCTTTTGAGCTTGCGCTTTTCTTGTTTTGTTTTTAACCCTTTTGTAATGAACTTTTTTTGTTCTTCGTAGCTCATGCGGCTCATCTCTTTACTTAATGTATCCCGGATTTCTCTCATCATCT
>CAYMTB010000443.1:0-2248 GCA_964393225.1 uncultured Syntrophorhabdaceae bacterium | reverse complement strand
TCTTAAAAGCCTTTCTGTCTATTTTCATTTAAACAGTTAAATTGTTAATAACTTTATGAAATTAGTTTCATAAATGACTTGACAAGTTGCATATCTGTATTATATTTGCCTCCATAAATGAACCCAAATATAATGTTATTAAACAAACAAGGCAAATGATAAAGGAAGAATACCTCATAAAAATGAAGAGTGACAGTGTTTTACGCGCTAAAATCATGATCATAACGGGAAAATCCGATTCAACCGTTTCGCGCTGGATCAGGACGAAGGATGAAGCGCTAAGTCAACGGAATATCGTTTATGCGATCTGTGAGCACCTGAATGTGAGCGAATATGAATTATTTGAGCTGGTTTATCCCAACCAATCAACAGATATTTCGACCAAACTCAGCATTTCCCAGGTAAATAATTAAGAAAACCATCCCCATGCCGTACATCGACTATAAAGAAACGATACCCGGAGTGAAGTCAGACTTCTCCATCATGGAGCTGGATCAGCGCCATATTGAGATTATCCGCGCAAGTTTAAACAATTCATATTCGGAATTGGTTATACGAAAATGTTCATCGCAAAGCAGCATGAACCAATTCTCATCTCCTCATGGCCTTGAGCTGATGCAGATCATAAGCGAGTTGTGTGTTTTGTTCAATGGTTATGCCTCCCGTCCTGCAACCATAGCCAGTGAAGAACTGCCTAAATCATAATCAAAATCGCGAATCATGGAACTAATCGTATTTGAATCTGAGGCCTTTTATAAGCTGATAGAGGAAGTGACCAGGCCGCTGATTGATGAGATCAAAGAGGCTAACAGGTTGCTGAGCGACCGGTCGACTGAAAACATATACATGGATCAGGAGGAGGTCATGAGGATTCTGCATATCACAAACAAGGAATATTTCAGCCAGTACCAGGCTAAGAAAAACCTGCCATGTTATAAGGATGGACGAAAATACATCTATAAAAGGTCGGAGATAATGAGTTTCATCGAAAATCACAAAGTAAATAAGAGCAGAGCTTAATGAAAGAAAACATTTTAATAATTGGTGCCATTGTCACTTTAGCGGCACTTGTGTTTGGGGCCATAAGGCATTACCAGGTAATGCGCTTTCGTCGAAACTGTAAACGGTTTGATATCTGCCATTTTTTTATTGATGAAATGCGGTGCATGGGTCGCATTACAACAATTGACCGGTCGAGAAATCGCGTAACCATTGAGATTTTAGACAAAAGTATCGGGATCTTTAATTTCAACACTGATGTTGTTTGCGAAAAATTTGTATTTCGGTCATTTGGCGACATATACCCTTAATATTTAAAAAAATAAAGCGCATTGGAGAAGCGGTAACTCACCGGCACATGGGTTTTGTAAAATGTACCTGTCATAAGTCGGAGAACATAGGTTCGATTCCTATATGCGCAACGCTGAAAATAAACATTAACCCCTAACTTTAAACAACATGGAAACACCAAAAACTGAATGGATTGCCGGTAAAATGATCGACCGGGTAAAAACCTTTGAAGATGCCTGGCAATGGGCAGATGAAGAGACGAGAAATGAATTCTTAGGAGACGTCTGCAAATCCCCGGATGCAATCGCATACACAAAGCTTAGATTGATCATTCGGGTTGTCAATCTGGATGATAAGACGGGAAAAAGATTCATCCCGGATTATAAAAACCCTAAACAAAAGAAATGGTTCCCGGTTTTCAATCTGTCCTCCGGTTGCGGTTTCGATAGTTCGGATTACTACTACGGTTACACGCATACGACTGTCGGTTCTCGCCTTTGCTTTTCATCTGAAGAAAAGTCTGATTATGTCGCACGGCAATTCAGCGACCTGTATAATCAATATTTTAACCAATAGTCAACAAGCAGCACAATGAAAAAAGAAGCACAATCAACGAAAAATAGCAATAGTAAATTTGATTTCAGAACGATCACAAGTTTTGAAAAAGCTTGCGAAAAAGAGAATTTAGACCCTTTGGCACTTCCCGAAGTGTCAATGATCCCGGAGGAGTTCAGGAAGGCCATTATAGGCGCTTATAAGTTATTTATCATTTTTAAGGCGATAAATAATGGCTGGATCGCAAGAATGGGGAATTCCAGTCAACTAAAATACGAACCTTGGTTAAGGGTTCTGTCCTCCGGTTGCGGTTTCGATGATTCGCTTTACTACTCCGATCTCACGCATTCGACTGTCGGTTCTCGCCTTTGCACATTTTCAGCAGAAGCAGCGATCTATATCG
>CAYMTB010000442.1:0-2249 GCA_964393225.1 uncultured Syntrophorhabdaceae bacterium | reverse complement strand
AAGTAACGTGCCCCGATACGGTACTGGCAAAAGAATCCTTTACATGTACTGTGCAGGGAAGCGCGCTATGGGGAACACCGGAATACACTTGGGTGATGAACAATGCAGTTGCCACAACGGTTGGCAGCACCGCGAACATCAAGGCGGGCAAGGAAGGTTTAGCGTCTGTAAAGGTAACTGCATCGTTGGTAGAAACACCTTCTATTAAAAAAGAGGTAATAAAAGCAATCAAAGTTATCGGGGAGGGGAGCATTACTCCCGCCATAAAGGGTGACAGGATCGTATACATCGAGGCTGAAAATACCTATACGGTAATGGCGCCATGTGTGACAGGCAGTACCTGCGTGGTAAAATGGCGATTCAACGAAGAGGAAACGGTAGGAGAAACACTGAATGTGTCTTTTTCAGCGCCCGGGAAATACGAGATACAGGTGGAAACAACCATCACAGGGACAGAATTGACAAAAACGGAAACGGTTACCGTAAACGCGGTCAATCTTCCCAGAATCCCCGTCAGTATATCGGGGCAGAAGGCAGTATTTGTTGGTGAAGAGTATGCCTATACCGCCGTAATACCGGAAAAATACCGGGGTCTGGATGTTCGTATACTGTGGACGCTCCCGGATGGGTCTACCGTTGACGGTAAACATATAACGATGACCCCGACCGCCGAGGGGACATACTCCCTGAAATGTGAGGGGTGGGTTAACGGTCACAGGGATGCAACAGTAAAAACGGCACAATACAAAATTACGGCAGTGGGCTACAGCTTCCCCACGCCAAAAATCAACGTGAAAAAGACGGAAGGGTTAGGACCATACAATGTGACGTTCAAGATTGATTACACGGTTAAAAAGATCATGGGGCTTCAATACCGCATTACCTATAACTGGAATTTCGGTGACGGGGAAACACTGACGACTACCAATACGGTTGTTCACCACCTTTTTTCAAGGGTAGGCACCTATAATGTAACGATGTCTGCAGCCGACCAGTACGACAATACAACAACGGACAATGTGACGATAATCGTTGGCGCGGCGCCTATAGGAATCGGTTTTAAGGTCTCAGCATCGAACAAGTACATGAGGGCGCCGCTCGAAATCTATGTTAGAAGCGCTATATCGAAAAAGATGCCCCTCGACAGTCTCGAAAGTTATGTATGGAAGGTAGACGGAGTCGCTGCCGAAAACACGAAGTCTGAATACCTGAGGGTTACCTTCAGCGAACCGGGCGATCACACCGTCACTTATACGGTAACCATGAAAAGCGGCGCCACGGCGACAGACTCGGTTGACATCACGGTGAATCCGAACCAGCCTCCGACATGCACCATCGACCATACACTGGGTGTGGGCAGTTACATGTACCTGAAGGCAAAATGCACCGACCCGGACGGCAGAATCTCAGCATACAAGTGGGATCTGGACGACGGTAGGGGCTACAGGAACGGCTCTGCGAACATATCCTTTAAAGCGCCAGTGACACATACATACAGCATTGGTCTTAAGGCGATTGACGATTCCGGTGAAGAAGCTGAATTTACAAAAGAGATTACGGTCACAAAGGAATAGTTTAAAAGGCAGGGGGGGGGTAGTAACCCTCCCTTCGCTTTTTTAAAAGATGGGGTAGATTATGGTAATGATAAACAGAAATATTGATGATCCGATGACGTTCTTCTTTTGGGAAATTGATGAAATCGTTGTTATCGCCGCCACTATATTTATTGGCATCATCATCAACATGCTTTTCGCTCTTGGGATTGTGGGTATCATATGTGCCTACATCCTGAGGAAGATCAAGAAAAACAGTTCGGAGGGCGTGATGATACATTTCCTGTATTGGCATGGATTCATACCATTAAGAAATTGCCCGAAAAGTTACATCAGAGAATTGTCTGAATAGGCTGATTGAAAATTATTGTGGGTTTTATTCGCTTCCACATGTAAAACGTGAAAATTGTTTCACCTGTCTGTACGTATAGCACCAAGTCAAGCATATGGCCTTTTCAGTAACTATAAGAATTATTGAAGTCGAGATTTGCATAAGATGAGCTTTTGTAGTGCCTTTCACTCTGTTAATGTGCAAAAGCGATCAGCGGAAAAATAATTTGCCGATTATTAACATTGTCTGCAAAGGATGTATTGTAAATAGGCGCTGAAGTTGATGATTATCGAGAAAAAGCAACTATCAAAAGGCCCTCTTGCAAAACTCACGGCATTTCACGGCAACTTTTTCACACAGATGCT
>CAYMTB010000441.1:0-2255 GCA_964393225.1 uncultured Syntrophorhabdaceae bacterium | reverse complement strand
GGTCCGCATCAGACATTTCTATATGAACATAAATGATATCCCCGTAATTTCCGTCTCCTTCAATTCTGTTGAACTGATCGACGACTTACTGAAGTCATTCCGGGCATGCTACTCAAATCCCATTACGATCATTGACGGCTCCAGTGAGGAATGCTACAGGGCCATTGAAGTCGTGTGCAGGAACTATTTGGACGTCAGCTTCATTCACTTTGAATTCAACATACACCATGGCCCCGGAATGGCTTGGGCGTTCCAGAACCTTGAACTCCTCGGGCCCGTACTGATTCTCGACTCGGACATCTTCGTGTTGCGAGCTGGTTTTCTGGAGTCGATGTATCGCGCCTTGCGGCAGGAAATGTATGGCGTTGGATCCATAAGTTATGTCAACGAAGGGGGCTTCGACGTCGACTACCGCGATGGCGCAATCCGCTATCTGCATCCGGCGTGCATGCTATGCAATATCGACGTAGTGCGCCAATGGCCGTTGCCCATAAAGCATGGTGCACCGATGACTGAAACCATGCTGGCAATTCATCACGCAGGCAAACACGAACTGATAGGCGATATTGAATGGCTGACGGCCGATTTTTCCCGTACGCCAGCCCAGAACTACCTTAGGCATGACTGGCAAGGCACGGTGAAGAGAACCGGGGGTTACCATTTGGAGGAGTGGGAGCAGTCAGCCCAAGAAATGGCAAAGGTGCGTCTCATGACGCTCTCGTTGTTAACGCCGAATTCACGCATGATTGTGGAGATTGGTGCTAATGATGGTGCTCTCGCTCGCGCTTACAAGGCATCTAACGCTCAATGCAGGTACATAAGCCTGGCAACTGGCGCCGGGCAGGCCAGCTTGGAGAAAGGCGCGCGTGATCAGGTGGTCACTCTGAAGATGGACGGTCTTAGCGAGAGCTATTTGAACGGCTACGCGGATGCCGATTGCTGGGTTCTGGATCAGGTGTTGGAGCGCATGGTGGAGCCTGTGCGACTTTTGAACAGCATTCGACAGGTGATTGGCAAAGAGGGCTCTGTAATCGCCGTGATTCCAAATGCACAACATTGGAGCATACAGGCTAAGCTGTGTATCGGGGACTTTCGGTATGCCGATGCAGGGCTAATGCAAGCTTGTCACTTGCGATGGTTCACCCGAGCAACGATTTTTGAGCTCTTTCAAGAGGCGGGCTTTCAAATAGTTGGGGGATTTCCCGTGATCCACAACCGCATCGAAAACCAAAAGCTGATCGCGGCGATAAAACAATTCGCTGAAAGCGTTGGCGCGAATCCGGAGTTGGCTCTAGATGATTCGCAAGCCTATCAATACATCGTGAGGGCGATCCCTGCTTAATAGTGGCTAATGTTTTTTGTATTGCATCAGTTCGCCCAAGATGACATCAACGTTATCCGGCGTTATCGCGGTGTACAGCGAATCTTTATTTCCCAGAATCGCTGTGTCAATTAGCGTGGAGAAGTCAAATCCGCAAAGTTTTTCGATGACAACTGGTGCAAATCTGTACTTGATCAGTTTTGCTGGGTTGCCTCCGACAATGCTGTAGGGAGCCACGTCGCTGGTGACAATGCTTCCTGCTGCCACAATCGCACCTTGCCCGATGGTTACTCCAGACAGAATTGTTGATCCGTACCCGATCCAAACGTCGTCGCCGACAACGATAGGCCCTTTTGTGATCGATTCAAGGGTTGCGAAGTACTTCGTCAAGAACGGAAATGTTGACAAGCCCTGGTAGGAGTGACCGCCGCCCAGGAGAAACTTAACATCATCTGCAATGGAGACAAAACTTCCGATGGTGAGTCCCTCTTCTTCTTGCCCGAAGTTCCATATGGACAGACCGCCGTAACTCTTGCGCCCCACTGTTATCTTGCTGAAGTCGGGTCGACCTTGGAAGCGGGTAATTTCTGTTTCATTGTGAGCATTCAGTTGCCGCCAATATTGTGCGACCTGCGCTTCATTGGACACGGCGACCGACCGGACCGCAGGGGCTTCAAAGATCAATCCTTCGATCGCTTTGTAGAAGTAGTCGTCATGCAAATAATCTTGCATATGGATAAAAAATCCATTCTTGGAGAAGCCATTATTCTTGTCGAAGTAATAGGGAATAATATGATTTACAAGGATAGATCGCTTCTCTGCTTCATATGTTTCCTGCGTCAGAATGCCGAGCAGCAAGTATTTTTTTAGCAACGAAAGGTAGTTCTTGCCGAATACCTCCGCAATGTTGTAGCCACCCTTCAGGCCTATATCC
>CAYMTB010000440.1:0-2260 GCA_964393225.1 uncultured Syntrophorhabdaceae bacterium | reverse complement strand
GTGTTCTTGGAGGAGCAAAAGAACTTGGCTGTGGGCTTAATCCCGTTTGATCGGGCATACTCAACCATCTTTAATCGTATATTGAACTCATTACCAATCCCTTTCACTGCTTCCGAATATGTTATATTGCTCACTGGTGGCCTCCTTTATTTGTTATCCGCAATAACAATTGTAGGTTCTTTTCACTAAGATATTTAATCCTAGTTATAGTCCTCAGGGGGTCACCATCTACCCATACTTTCCTAGTGTTGTTCGCAATTGGGTGAAATCAGCCTTCATTTCTGTCGATACTAGCTCCTAGGAAGAATGATAGCGGTTTTGTTGGTAAAACGATTTTATTGTAGCCAGATATCGATGGGATCTATGTAACAATCAGGCAATTCTCTGATGTCGGAGGCCACAGCCTTAGAGCGGTGGCAAATGTGGCAGTCAATTTTCGGCAGTTTATTGAAGTTTTTACCGTCAAAGCCGTGCTTTTTCCGCAGATCATCAAAATAGATGAAAAATTCATATTTACAAACCGGGCAGATGTAAGCTACGGCTTTTATTAACTCTTCAGCCATACACGATATTTTAACTTGTATCTGGAGACTTTGCCACCAGCTCATAATTCTTGACCTCATGATTTAGCAGGATATCCCTGTCTTTAGGAATCAGAGGGTTAAAGAAAATAATCCCTGTAAGTGTTAATTGATTTTTACAGATTGGACAGGTAAGAGGCTCGACACCATGCATTAGAGACAGCAGTTTATTGAATCCCGAATTGATAGACGATTGCACCTTTTCAATGAATACATTCTTCTTAAATGCTTTACATGCTTTGAGGTAAAGAGTTTTTCTGTTTCTCGAGGAATACAAGCCATAGTATCTGACTATGTGATTGTAAGCATCTGGGATGTGTTGTATCAGTAGTTCAAGAAACTCATCGGGAGATGCCCTGTAAGCGCAAATGTCTGGAGTCTCAATCTTTCTTTTTCTCTCCTTCCATGCGATTAATTTTCCTTTGTCGTATTGGATAATGCCCTTTTGTGATATGCAGGCTCTTTTGCAGTATCTGCCGATATATTGGAATGCAACTATTCCATCTCCTTTGGCCTCGTCTATCCACACATACCAGCTTTTTTCGTAAATCTCTTTCAGCATCTGTTCGAAGGTCTGCAAAGGATGTTTTCCTCTGGCGTTATTCAACTTTCCCCGCCTGTATAGTTTACGCAGCCCTGAAAGCATCTTGGCTCTGTACGTTTTCTTCAGGTACTCTTCGTTGAGATAAGTGTTTGTTATCCACTTCCAGCGTAAACCTTGTTTTTTCATCCCTCCGGCTGTTATCAGAACGTGAAAATGCACATGCCATTTTAGTCCTTTGCCGAATGTATGCAGTATGCTGACTATTCCGGGTGTGTATTTCAGCGATTTGTGTTTCCTAATGAACTGCATTATCGATCTGGACAAACATTTTGACATTAGATTAAAAATAGTTCTTCTGTTGTCTTTTGCCAGATTCCGCAGCTCATAAGGAAGCGTAAATATCAGGTGCTGATAATTGCACGGAATAACTCTTGCCATTAGTTCGTTCAGCCAGATCAAATTTGCCTTGTACCCGCATGATGCACAGAATCTTGATTTGCAGGTGCAGGCAACAAGCCGTACTACCTCCGGATGATCTTTACACTGATATATCTGCAGACCCATCCATGCTGTTTTGCAGTGTAGAAGTTTCCGGATATTATCATGTACCGCTTTTCTCTTCAGCTCAGCAGAATGAGATGTCTTGCAAAATCCCTCCCACTCGTTTTGAATGATTGTTTTGAGTTGTATTGCCACATATTTCTATCGAGAATATTTGCCTCCATTTTGCATCACTCTCAGGCGCGAATCCGTAGCGCAGCGGAGGATGAGCCTATGTTCTATCAGAGGACCATCATGAAAACACTTGCCGCACAACGAGATTCCGGCTCGCAAAGAGCTAATTTTGATTATCGCTATGCCATTAAGGTCGGCGCAAAATTGCAGCAGATACCACCTGGAACACGGTTGCTTTTGGGTAAGACAGAGGGGCTTCAACATCCTCTGCATAGTATGGAAGTAGATGTAAAACTGAATGCCATCGTTGTCCCGATTTCCCAAAGCGCAGAAGACCTGGCATTTTTCGCTATTCCAACACATGTTCAGATGAGTGCCGTGATCTACACAGATCAGTTTGCAGCCGGCAACCCTTACCATATCAACTGGGCGTCTCCTGGGGATATAGCAGACGTGCTAG
>CAYMTB010000439.1:0-2261 GCA_964393225.1 uncultured Syntrophorhabdaceae bacterium | reverse complement strand
AAACCGTCGCCGCGAAGACGTAATGCATCAAGATGCAAAATGCCGTTTCGCCAGTTTGCATCAATTTGTCCGATAAGCGCTTTATTGCGCAATATGCTTTTCAGCAGTTCAGCCTTCAGCACCCCTTCCACAGCCTTATTCCCCTCCCATCGAAAAGATCCACTTGAATCAGCGTTAATCTTCCCCTTCCATTCAGGGGTTATTTTAGAAGGATTGAGGTCCCTGCCCTTCAAGCCTCCAGTGAGATAAAAACCACGAATCCAGGACATCTGCAGGAACCCTTCAAGGGTTCCATCAAGAAAGCCTCCGTTAATTTCTTTTAATTGCACCTGGCCCGAATCACCTTCAAAGGTGCTGTTAAAATTAATATTCTTCCATGTATTATCTTCATTTCTGATATTAATGCCCCCTTTATATTGCCCGGGGTGGCCCTTTACGTGCATGTTACCGGAAAAGGATGTTTTTATGTTCAATTCCTTTAAAAGGTTGATGTGGGAAAGTTTAAGCTGCAAATCAAAAATCGATTCATTAGAAGCGAAATCCAGTATACCGTCGATGCGCGCCTCTCCCTGCCGTCCCTGTTCAGCAAGGAGTAAATCTTTAAATTTAATGGTGTTATTCGTTATTGCAATATTGCCCTTTAAATGAAGAAGGTCTTTGCCGCCCGACATAGCTGCAACGGTAATGGATCCGGAAACATGTTCAGGGTTCTGCGCCGGCTTTAACTTCATGCTCACAAGAAGGCTTTCGACAGTTCCAACTGACTCCTGCGCTGTTAATTTTATATCAGCTGATAATGCAGGGCGGACAAATCCTGCACCTGCAGTCCCCTCCAGTCTTCCGAAGGGCAGCTCTATTATTGCGTCTTTTACAGAAAGGGTGCCAAAACGCCAAAGTATCTCTCCCTGGAAATTTCCTGTCTTTGATTTTTCCTTGTCCTTTGAATAAATAATCATCCTGTCAAAAGAGAGCATTTTTATGCGCCCGTTTACCAATGAAAGCCATCCCGGAACCTTTGGCCACACGATGTCCACCAATGCATCCGGATTATGATCCACTATTGCGACATCCTGGAATACAGCTTTTTTAAATACTACAATCCCTGCAGTAAGATAGGCCGGCTGTAACGAAACCTCCATACTTTTTACCCTGACCTCCCATCCCTTGAAATGTACCTTTATACCATCAATTCTGAGACTATCCGTCAGGGTACCCGTTACCCCTCCGATGTCAATTTTAGCAGGAATAAACCTGATTATTGTTGTGAGCACAAAATGGTTGCCTTTGCTCGTACCTACCATCCATCCTATTACTGAAGTAACACAAAGAATAATGGCAGTAATTACATAGAGAATGGTCCAGCGCTTCATAAACTCATCCCTATGGTAAAATGTATCCGGAAATCTGGATTGCTTACACCAATTTGACGAGCAAGGTCAAGATTCATAGAGCCTATTGGTGTGTAATAGCGAACTCCCACTCCTGCACCTTGTGCAAGGTTCATATTTGAAAAACTGTTAAAGGCATTTCCTGTGTCGTAAAAGGCTGTCACACCCCAATCAGCGCCAATGGCACGTTCCAGTTCAAAATTCATGACAAGCATGTTATTGCCGCCTACTACGTTGCCGTATTGATCGGTAGGTCCCAATGACTGGTAGCTATAGCCCCTTACACTTGTGCTCCCGCCTGCGAAAAAACGTAATGAAATTGGAAGGTTATCTGCTGCTCCATCTACCGAGGAGGTGTAAAAACGTCCTCTTGACAGGAAAGAGAGGCGAGCTGGGAGTTGCACCATCATCTCTAAGTTTGTCAGGAACTGGGCAAAACTTACAGCTGAACCCAGCACTTCGTTGGTCCCCCGTAATTCCAGGTTATAGTAGTATCCTTTTGTTGGACGTATAAGATTATCATATTGCCGGCTCGAATAGCGGACTCCAGGCAGGACTATAAAAGCATTTGTTGTTTGATTGCCCGCTGATGAATTTTCTTTTTGCATCCTCAGGTAAAACGATCCCAGTTGTTCACGGCCCAGACTTCGTATATGCTCCCCTTCAAGCGATATAACATTTGTCGTTTTATCGGTCAGATTTTCCCGTTGGAGCCCGAATGTAAGCAAGGTAAAACTTTTATAGTCTTTTTTGTCGGGAAGCATATACCGGGCGGCAAAACCCTGGAGGATTTCGCTTAACCTTATTTCTGTTTCAAATTTATGCCCTGAACCTAGAAAATTAAAATCGTTATAAATTAATGTACCTCTTAAC
>CAYMTB010000438.1:0-2283 GCA_964393225.1 uncultured Syntrophorhabdaceae bacterium | reverse complement strand
GTCCCTGACTGTGTCCCCTTTATAATGCAAGGCAAATAGGTATTGTTACTATTGATATCATTCATTAGCGGCAGCGGCACGGAACATTTCATTAAAACCTTCCATTAACTGTTGATCGGTTAGAGGGGAAACGTTCATTTCGATCTTGTTGAAGTCACCCATATAGCTGTTCAGATAGTCACGTTCCGATTTTATTATTCCATTTTTCAAACAATCATCAAAGATCTCTGTGCCTGGAATTACAGACAGATAGCCTACTGCTGTGTTTTCACTGGTTAAACCTGAATATCTCACAAATTCAGCGTTGTCCCTTAATGACTTCTCAGACTCATTCGGCGATCCCAGAATAAAGCTTGCGAATAAAAGTTTCCTCTTCGCAAGCTCTTTTAAATTTTCTTTATATTTTTCGAATACAACCCTTTTATTATAGTAATCAAGGACATCCTGGCTTGCGCTTTCAATGCCTATTACCACATGATAAAAGCCTAATTTCTGCATACGGTCCAGCAAATCATAAGGCATGACATCCATCCTTGCGCGGATCCTCCATTTGACGTTCATTTCGCGCTCTTCAAGCAAATCAAGAAATGTCTCAAAATTTTTTCTATTAACGACAAAATTCTCATCAAGGAAATTGAATCTATTCAGGCCATGTCTTTCTTTAACGCGTGCCATTGTTTCGACTACATATGAGGCTGAAAAATATCGAATCGGTTTATCAAAAACCCTCTTGCAAAATTTACAATTCCCGAAACAACCCCGTGACGCGGCAATTTCCCAGCCCCTGTTTTGTTCCTTCTGCTGTTTCACATATGCTGAAAGAAAAGGCTCAAAACATTTGTCTTCAAAGAGAGGGTTGCATGACTGCTGTTCAAGTGGGTTTAGTAAAGGTTTTCTTGGCGGATTGAGAAAATAATCATTGCCCTTTCTATAGCCTATCCCTTCAACAGCTGATATGTCATCTACAGAAAAATCTGCGTTTGCCAGTTCAAGAAAGGTTATCTCCCCTTCTCCAATAACAATAATATCAGGACGTACTTCCTCCAAAAGGATTTCCGGATAAATGCTGGTAATCGTGCCTCCCAAAACGATGGTTGCCGAAGGGTTTATCTCTTTGATTCTGCTGAATACATACTTAAGGTATTTATAAGAAAGGTTCCCGCATATAGCGGAAAAAAGGACGACATCGTGACGCTCCTTTTGATAGTAAGTGAAAAATGTGTCTGTACTCCCGTAAACATACGTATCATAATAATCGAAAGGTATGGAATGCTGAGTTGCCAGGTCCTGAATAATCCCAAGTCCGTAGACCAAAAAAAACTTGCCATAAACAGCCTGATTACATTCCGGAAGATCATATCGCAAATTGCAAAACAGCAATCTTTTCTTTTTCATGCTCTACCCTATTTGGTTTTTCGCCATTTTAACATAATCCTTCCTATTCTACAATGTCCTTTATGCCAAACCGGTCGAAGCTGTGAAGATTTCAAATCCTACTTGCTGGCGATCAATATAGTACGCAAAGCATGACGGAACAAGAATTAAAATAGCATAATTTCAAAAATTAATATTGAAACTTTCTCGAATAAGACATGTAATCAGTATGCTTACAGCCTTGACAGGCTCGTGACGTACATTCTGTCGGCTCTAAATTGACAGGAATAATATAATCATTGAAAGGTCATCGGAGCGAAATATTAAAGATCGAAATCCTGAGAACTTATTTTATGTGACAATTTCTTCAGCGCATATTGGAATGGTTTTTTCGCATCTCGGTGGCCATCCTTGTCCTGGTTTTTATAATCCCCTCCATAGAAGCCATGGCAAAATTTAACCTCGCCTCCTATATCGCCATTTTTATCGTCATAACCCTGTCGCTTTTCGTGGGTTACTACACAGGCGGATCGAACCGGAAAGACCGCATCAGTCTTGGCGTAACGGCAGGACTGGGCAACCTGGCGGTTATAATGCTCGTTGCCCATGTGTGTTATCCCAAGGTTCATGTATTATTCACGGTCTTTGCCTATGTTATTGTGAGGTGGGCAGTCTTCATGCTCTGGTACTTTTTTCTAAAATATCGTCTGTCCCGACGGGGTGAATCGCTTACTTAACCCGTTGGGTAGCTGCATGGGGTCTGTCACGGGAAGCAGGCATGGATCACCTCAGTTTACTAAAGATGCCGGAAAAGGCATAAGTAGGCTGTAAGTTTGAAAGGAAAAGAAACTGGTATCGCTGCCGAAAATATTTTGGTCTGTCCTGTCCCCTTTCTCAGGGGAGGGGGTA
>CAYMTB010000437.1:0-2286 GCA_964393225.1 uncultured Syntrophorhabdaceae bacterium | reverse complement strand
CTCCGGCACTACCTGGACCATGCCCACCACCACCATCTACTCCAGCACCAGGGCCACCTGAGCCTCCAGTAACTCCAGAACATTCTCCACCATTTCCACCAGAGACTACTGACCCAGAATTTCCATTACCACAAATAGACTGACCAGGAGTAACAATATTAGTACCGCCATTTCCTACTGGTCCTCCTTTAGATCCACCAAACCCTCCAGAACCAGGAGATGCGGAAATTGAAGATGATCCAGGAACATTTAAAGTCAAAGCAACTCCAGGACCACCATTACTACCGTTGCCAGAAATTGACCCACCAGCACCATAAGAACCGCCATTACCATTAGAAGTTGTTATAATATTATCGTGTTGAATTGGTAAGTTAGCTGTACGAATCTGCCCCGCAGCACCACCGCCACCGCCGGCACCCCAACCAGCACCAGCACAAGATCCTGTACCAGCACCACCACCGCCGCCACCGCCACCGCCATGAACTTCAAAAGTAGCAATAGTACATCCAGGTGGAGGATTCCAACTTTCTCCGACATTAATTATTTTAGGACTACCACTAGTATTACATGCAATAGGAGCAGTACAATTAATTGAGCCAACAGGCGAAGAACAAGTCCATGTCCATGGACCGGTTCCCATAACAGGAATAGGCGAAGGAGAACTAACACTATTACAAAGATCAGTTGTTGGAGCAGAGGTATGTGTTGTATTTACTGCACTTCCACACGATACAGGACTACATATCTTTAATTCACCAGAAGCATCTGCACAAACTTTTCTATCTCCTGGAGTTGCAAGAGCCTCTAGTCTCTTTACGTAAACATCACCAAAAAAATATGATAAACCCCAAGAATACAAAGAATCAAAAGAAGCTATTCCTGAAACATAAAGATTAACTCCCTGGGTCTGGAGTGGGGTACTACTACCGACAACCAAACCTCCTTGTTTGTATTGAAAAGAAGAACTGGTATCAAGTGGACCAGGAGCATTATTTGAAGGAGGAGAGCTTTGCGAAAACACCAAATTCACCGAAAAAATAAATAAAGCTATTATGAGGATTGATTTTAAAATTGTTTTTGTTTGTTTGTTCATTTTTTTGATAGTTTATTTATAATTTTTAAGGAGTACATGATTTTAATTTTCCAGTAGAGTTAACACAAACAATCTTCTCTCCAGTACCAAGAGCTGGATCTTTAATCTGATCAACAAACACAGATCCTTGAAAATATGCTGTTTGGGCTGGTTGTACGGAAATTAAATTATCAGCAACAGTAACACCCAAAACCCTAAGAGATGTTCCACTATAAGATGATGCAATCCCACCAAAAGCCAAGCTTCCTTGTTTAGCTTGTGGAGAAGATCCAGTATTTAAAGGTAAACTAGTAGAAAACACCAAATTCACCGAAAAAATAAATAAAGCTATTATGAGGATTGATTTTAAAATTGTTTTTGTTTGTTTGTTCATTTTTTTGATAGTTTATTTATAATTTTTAATTTTATGGATGTTCCCATGTTCTTATGGGAACAGTGATAGATATTGTGCTAGTAGTAGAATGACCATATGCATCATTCACTACAACTTTCAAATCCCAATAAGTAACTGCATTAGTGTCTTTTCCAATGGTTGTGCTAAAGGTTGAAGATGTCCCTAGGTTTATCCAACTTGAACTAGTATGAGGTTTTTTAGACCAAGCATAAGTCTTGTTTCCAATTCCCCCCGTCACTACAGCAGAACCACTGAGCGAAGTAATAAAATTATCAGAATCATCTTGTGTTTTCTGAATAGTTACTCCCATTCCGGCAGGAGCAGTACAATAAGCAGGAATACCGTTTTGCGAACAAGTCCATGACCAATTAGTTCCTGGAGTAATACTTCCAGACAATGAACTATTGATTCCGCATAGAGTTAAGCCATTAGTAGGAGGAGTAACATAAGAAACTACGCCATTGGCTGTGCCACATTGTGCAGAAGAACAAATTTTTAATTTTCCATCAGTATCAGAACAAACAACTCTCTCTCCTGTTCCTGCTAATTCATGAAGAACAACATGGCCATTCAATCTTGTTGTTAAAAATGTTACTAAAGAAAATGGTGAAACAGCCGTCACTGGTAAAAACTGAGAAGCACTCACAACTTCAAGACTTGTGGTAGGTAGGCTTGCTGTTCCGATAGACAAAGCCCCAGTTCTAGTTTGATTCATTGACCCGATATTTAGGGGACCTGCCAAATTCTGCGAAAACACCAAATTCACCGAAAAAATAAATAAAGCTATTATGAGGATTGA
>CAYMTB010000436.1:0-2287 GCA_964393225.1 uncultured Syntrophorhabdaceae bacterium | reverse complement strand
CGATTCCTCCGGGCGAGATCCTCTGCGAGGAATTTATGAAGTCCCTCGGCCTCAGTGCGAATCAATTAGCCAGGGATATTGATGTGCCCCCGGGTCGGATCAGTGAGATCGTCAACGGCAAGCGCTCCATAACTGCCGATACGGCCCTTCGCCTTGGCAAATATTTCGGCGTATCTCCCGAGATCTGGCTGAATTTGCAAAGCGATTATGACATGAGATTGGCCCGCCGAACGATCTGGCCCCTAATCGAACCGCGTGTCAGAGTTCGAGCGGCATAGAAAGGTGACCGAGATGATGTTCCATTGCAGATGTGCAGATGTGATAAAAAAGGACAGTATCGAGTCTGGCTCCTTCTTCTGCGATCAGGAAGCGACGGGAACATGACGAATTTGACTGACGGTCAGTTTTTGACTTCCCAAATTTTTGAACCACCTACAAATAAATGAATAAAAACTTAACTTTACGCTATGCCAGATTCTGGCATTTCTGAAAAAAAGCGCTTCGGCGGCCTCCGCGTCCCGTAACCGGATCGCCAAAAGAAAGGGAAAACGGCGAAAGTACTCGTCTATTGCCATATAATAACATGATGTTAAGCCACTTCAGTGCACTGAAGTGACTCGCCGGAGGATAGCCCCGGATAAGATAGAAAGGAAGATTGAAAGACGAGTGAAATTTCGGGGGCAAGGAAGACCGAAAAAAACAGAAAAATGAATCTGTCTTTTTTGTTCCTTTTTTAGAATAACGAAGGAGGCACTATGCAATGAAATCTCTCGTAATTAGAATATCTTTTCTTGCTTTGCTGATTATCTTTTCTGTCCCAAATCTTACATCTGCCGCAGCAAAGACCTTTATCAAAGAATATACATATCAGGCCAGTGAATTGGATAGTAAAATATCCTGCCGTGCTATTGCCCTTGAGCAGGTTAAACGGCTTGTATTAGAAGAGTTGGGCACCTATCTGCTGAGCGAAACTCGCATAAAGAATTATCAGCTTAATAAAGATGAGATTACTGTAATTACAGCTGGAACGGTCCGCATCAAGGTCATTGGTGAGAATTGGAATGGAGTAAATTACTGGCTAAAAGCCTCCGTAGAAGCTGACCCCGATGAGGTTGCCAAAGCCATTGAATCCTTTCGTGGGAATTACCACATGAAAATCGCTTTAGAAAAAAGCATGGGAGAAAATGCTGATCTTTTAAAAGAAATTGAACAGCTTAAAGTAGGATTGAAATCAGTGAAGGGGAAAACATTAACTAAAAAGAAAGGCATTTATCAAGATACCGTTAACAAACTAAGTGCTAACGATTATTTTCAAAACGGATACAGATTAAATAAAGCAGGCGATTATGTGTCAGCAATTGACAACTTTAATATAGCCGTAAAACTGGACCCTACAGTCGCAATTTTTTATTGGGAAAGATCCCGTGCTTATTTCGGATTAGCTAATGAACTTGGAAATAGTAAAAGGTCCCTTGATGCTATTGCAAAATTTCGTCAATCGGTTAACGATTCTACAAAGGCGATAGAAATTGGAAAAAAGGAAAAGAGCCCTATTCTTCTTGACTACTGCTTCTTACTCCGAGCAAATATATATAATCAAATGGCGGGGCACTACATCGCTCTTGACTTAAAAGCAGGCGGTACCAAGAAAAGCGTTGAAGCTAAAAAATATTTTCGTAAGGCTCTTGATGATAGTGATATGGCCATTAGACTTTCATCTAACAACATTCTCGGGCCAGATGCTCAGATGTATATCGTACGAGGAATAGCATTGAATGGCCTTAAACAATATAGAGAAAGTATTAAAGCCTTGAATAATGCCAATAAACACCTGGAAATTCATCCAGATAAGGTGATGAGCGCCACTGTTGGCATTTATCTTATGAATAATTATTCTTGTCTTGTTTATGGGGAAGATTTAGATACTCCACAAAGACTATATCCCTCGTATCAGGCAGAATTATTAATAAGTAAAGGCAGATATCACGAAGCAATTGTGGCACTTGATAAGGCTATTCAATTCGATGAGGAAGATGCATGGTCCTACTACATGAGGGGGCAAACTTATCTGGCGCTAAAAAATTATGGACAAGCTTTGCAAGATATCAATCGAGCAATTCAATTAAACAAATCATACAAGAAAGCCTACATATTAAGGAGTAACATATATTGTACAGCCCTGAATAATTGTAAACAGGCTATTAAAGACATGGATATATGTATTAAACTGGACCCGACAGACGCATATGCATTCTATTTAAGGGGCTATTATTATTCAATGTTAGAT
>CAYMTB010000435.1:0-2292 GCA_964393225.1 uncultured Syntrophorhabdaceae bacterium | reverse complement strand
CTCCGCGGCGGCAGCTGGCGCACCGACGTGCTGGATTGCCGGGCGGCGAACCGCGGCAACGGAGAGCCCGACCGCCGCGGCAACGGAGAGCCCGACCGCCGCAGCAACGGTATTGGCTTCCGCCTGGTTTCTCCCAGGTAAACAGTTGTTAATTCCATCCATCCTTTTAAGTTTACCCCGTAAAATACGGTGTAAATTTATGAGGAAGGTGAGTTGGCTATAAATAAGTAGTTGTAAACCACATTGATCTCTTTCGGATATTTCAAGGAAAATTTTCTTAAGAATGTTGCTCTGAGAAGTTATTTATTTCTACCTTTTCAAGATAGTTGATAATCTCTTTTCTGGAGGAGATAAGTTCTGAAATCAATGTTGGATTTTTTATTTTCTTAAGCCAGAAGCAGAAAGTATTAAATCGTTCAACAACAACTTCCTTATAAAACAGGACGAGGTAACCCAGAAATGGTACAAGTAATCCCAAAAGAAGACCGACCCAACCTGCAAATACAGTTGCAAGAATAAGCAGGAGAGGGAAATAAATAAGATATAAAACTGTTCCTGAACTTACATATAATGAACTGTAGAACCTGGGGTCTTTGATAAGTTTGTCGCAGATAAACTTTGGTACCATGAAGGGGATAAGGTTACTTACAAACCCGGCAATAAAGAAAGGGAAGCAGGCAACTATAGCAATATATCGTAAGAAGCCATAATCAAGTTTTCGGGCAATATTATCATCTTTCAACCTGTTTTTCGCGAGAGAATCAAAGTAGATTTTAACTTTCTGTGAAAGAGACCCAAGACTCTCTTTGGAAGTTTTACTGAGATAATTGATTTTTTCACATAATGTTTTTTCCAGCATCCTCCTGTCGTCAGTGTCGAATCTCCACTGAAAGAGGGGAAGTATAAAATTATTCCTTTCCATTATCAGCAGATGTTCTGCAAGCCGGTCGTTTTCAGGGTCTTCAATTATGATGACCTCTTTTCTTAAACCGGCATCAACTTTCTCATTGAATGTACGTAATGCTTTAGCCGGGTTAGCTATATAATTGTCTTTCAGTTCTTTTATGCTGAAAGGTTCATGAAAATTAATCATCACCTCTTTCCGGAATTTTGAAGGATAGGTGTAGTTTATTCCGACAGGGACGATATGAACGTCAATTCCAAATTTTTCTTCGGCCCCGAATGCCATCCTTGCTGTCCCTTTTCTGAGTTTCTGCAGTCGTTTTTCCTGAACACAGATACCTTCGGAAAAGACAACCAGATTACCGTTATTATTAAGGATATTATAAATCCCTGTGAAGGTATCAAGATTCTTATGTACGTTTTCAAGCCCTTCCTCGATCCGGTAAACAGGGGCAACATTAAGCTCGCGAAGACAAAAACGGGCGAATGGTTTTCTGAACATGTCAGCTCTCATCAGAAAATGCAATGGTTGAGGCAGGTATGATCCAATCAGGATTCCGTCCATAAATGAATTCTGATGGTTCCCCACGAAAAGTAAAGGTTTCTCAAGAGGAACATTTTTAAGATTTGAATAAAAAATCCGCTTGAAAAATACCCGGAAAGAAAAAGGAGGAATTATATATTTTAAAAATCTGCTGAACATCTATCAAATGTTTTTCATAAAGGTTGTTTTTTGCTTTACTCCCCGGAGTTCAATATACGCTAAAATATTTTTTCAGCAACCTGATGAAACTGTAATTTTTAATGAAACGACAAAAATAGGTCTGCGATATAGCAATACTACTTATTGCGCATGGGTATAAAGGCTTATTTTGAAAAGACTCAAATTCTGCTGATAAAGAAAGGCAAATATTTGCTTTGCCTTTCTTTTTAAATAATCTAACTTCTTTTATTCATAAACTTTGTGAGCCTTTGTGAGCCTTTGTGTAACCCTTTGTGCGACTTAGTGTTTAATATTTTTTTACCACGAAGGTACACAAAGTACATCACAAAGTAACACAAAGAAAAAGAGCGCTTTAAGTATATTTGTGAATAATTCAGGTTAGTTCTTTGACATCCTGGTAATCGGGGATTGTAAGTAACAATTAAAGAGGAGTTTAGCGAGAAAGAAATTTTTTAATATTGAGAGAATATTGTAATTTTTATAACTTACCGTTGGCTTTAGCCAACGGATAAGGATACTCTCTCGCATAGGGGCTTTAGCCCAAACCTTATGGCCTAAAGTCCCTATAGATTAGGTTGTTATACCGTTGGCTAAAGCCAACGGTAAATTATAAGACAGAAGATAAAAAAGGCAAATCATTTGGAGAAATTTGTAGTTTACTTAAC
>CAYMTB010000434.1:0-2296 GCA_964393225.1 uncultured Syntrophorhabdaceae bacterium | reverse complement strand
CCGTGTTCACTTCCTCGATGCCCTTGCCCCAGTATGCTGTGCCGTCCACTATGGATATTTTATCATCCTCGATGAGGAGCACGGAAGGCCCGGGTGACTTACCGGTTATGACGATGCCGTCATAGCCCGCGAACCTTAGCTCCGGGGCAAAAAACCCGCCGCAGGACGAATCCGCCCAGTGCCCCGTGAGAGGCGAACGGCCGGCGCAGCTGTTCCTACTGGCACCGGAGAGTTTTAAACCAGAAAAGGGTCCGTTCATGAAGACGAGCATCGCCTCCGGGGAGAGGGCGTCCACGTTGAAGTCTCCCTTTTCCCAGAAGTATTTTGCGGCAAGCCCGCTGCCCCCGACGTATTTCCCGTAGTAGTCCTCCGGCAGCGTTTCGATAGAAACAGCGCCGGCATTGAGATCCACCCGTATTATCTTCCCTGTATTGGCCTTCATGTTGTGCCCTCCAATAGGTTCTACTTCATTATCTTGTCAGCCCAACCAAGATCGGTGAGTGTCTTCGCGTAGATAACCGCCACTTTTTTGAGTTTTGGAACCAGTTTCAGGAGCCCCGTCGCGGAGCCCTTAACCCGTATCTTCTTGCGCGTAATGGCCATGACGGGGTTAAGCTTGTTCATCCATGACCGGTGGGCGTCGTCGGCGGAAAGGCTCATGGTCAGGTCAGGTTCTTCAGAAGGTTTACCTTGGCTGACCTTGTAGTTGCCATTGCGGCAGTCCACCCAGACGGAGCAATCGGGACCAGATTCGGTGTAATCGAAGAGTATGAGCTGATTGACCTTCCGGAGCCCTTCGCTCAGTTCGGGATCCTTCCCACAATCTTCAAAAAGTCTTACAACGGCCGTGACGCATTCATTCGGATCTTTCCAGAATTCCATAATTTTCTCCTTTCAGTTTGTTATATTGTTATATTGCTTTCATATAAAGCTTCAAAATATCATCCTCTTCGAGGAAGTGCGGATTGTAACTGATCTGACCGTCGGCGCTTGCCAGTTCAACCAGTGGCATCAACTTCTCCCTGTCTTTGGATACCTTAAAATCTTTCAGTGTTTCGGTGAGACCGATCTTCTTATTAAGGCTGATAACGGCCTTAACCGCCATCTTCGCGGCTTCCACCGGTTTTTTTCCCGTTATGTCGAGCCCCATGGCATCCGCGATCATCATGTATCGTTCCGCCGCGTCCTTTACGTTATAATCCATCACAATGGGCAGCATGATGGCGTTGGCAAGGCCGTGTGGGATTCCGTAGATGGCACCCAAGGCGTGGGCCGTAGCATGGACACCGCCGGTCATAGTGTTGCCAAAGCACATCCCGCCAAGGGCGCTCGCGATGAGCATGTGGCCCCGGGCCGTAATATCCTCCGGTTTCTTGACGGCGATGGGAAGGAACTTGAAGATTAGACGTATGGCATGCAGCCCCAGTGCGTCAGCAATGGGCTCGGCTCCGGTGGAGGTTATTCCCTCAATCGCGTGGGTCAGGGCGTCCATTCCAGTAAATGCAGTGATCTTCGCCGGCAGCTTTACTGTCAGCTCGGGATCCAACATCGCCAGGTCAGCATTGCAGTATGGATGGGTGACCTGTAATTTAGCATGGGCATTAGTGTCCAGTACGACCATAGCGCTTGTCACTTCGCATCCCGTTCCTGCCGTTGTGGGAAACGCTATGTGCGGTGGAAGAGGTTTCGCTCCATCGCATAATCCCGCCTGGTCTGCCAGAGGCTGGAAGTCTTCATTTCCTCCGCCAATCATGATATTGATTGCCTTAGCGGTATCCATCACACTGCCGCCCCCGACAACAATCATGCAGTCGGCGCCACACTTCCTGTAAAACGCGGCGCCCTTGTTGATAATGTCGATTCTCGCGTCCTGGACGATAGAGTCGAAAATTCCTACCAGTTCGAGATCCGACTTTCTCACTTCTTCGGCCACCATTTCAGCAATGCCTGCCGCAACCAGACCCTTGTCGGTGAAAATAACAACCTTTTTACCCCCTAATTGCGACATTTCAAATCCCACTTCTGACCTGATTCCAGGGGAATACAGAATCCTCGGCCTGTTGACCCAGCCAAATAATGACTCAAATGTAATGTTCGGATATTTCATACCACGCTCCCTTTTGTTAATTTTTTATTTTTTAAAAATTTACATTTAAATGAACAGGGTTTTTGTTAAAATCTCCAGTATCTTTATACGAAAAATGATCATCTCAACTGCTAATGAAATTAGTTAATTATATTTTTATTATTTAGTCAACTATAATTACATTAAATCTTAATAATTTATATTTTCAAA
>CAYMTB010000433.1:0-2302 GCA_964393225.1 uncultured Syntrophorhabdaceae bacterium | reverse complement strand
CCATTATGACTTCTTAGATTATCCCAGACAAGAAAATTTATTACAATTGAAAATGTTATGGCTGAATTATTATTTAACTCAAAAGAGAAGGGTAAAGACACTTGGTATGCCGGTATATGTAGTTTCTCTTATTTATCTGAAAGATGTGTCCTTGCTCTGGCAATAGAAGCAAGTCTTTCAAGGTCTTCTTTATTTAACTGATGAAGGAAATTGAGTAGCGGACCCGAAGGCCCGCTTCATATGATTTATTTCTTTTTAGGTTTCGCCGGTGCTTTCTTTGCAGCTTTCTTTGCCGGTTTGGCAACTGCCTTACCGCTTACCACTGCCTTTAACGCTGCTCCTGCTGAGAACTTCGGAACCTTCTTTGCAGCAATCTTGATTTCTTTGCCGGTCTGGGGGTTTCTGCCTTTTCTTGCCTTTCTATCAGAAACTGAGAATGTGCCAAAACCTACGATTGTTGTCTTTTCGCCTTTCTTGAGTGCTCCTTCAATGCAACCGATGATTGTCTGGAATGCTCCTTCTGCAACTTTCTTTGTGACCTTAACATCTTCCGCTACCTTTGCTACAATTTCTGCCTTTGTCATTTCCAACTACCTCCTTGAATATGTTTGAATATATCTATGATTATCAGGCAAATAGACTTTACCTGTTGGGTAGACTATTGCAGAAACTGCTATCTACGAGAATTATTAGCATAACTCTCAATAATGTCAAGGAATATTTGTGTTTAATTATTAAATATCTTGATTTTTCAGCTGTTCAGGAGAGGGTAGGGGGGTTAAAAGCTTACAGAATATGGGTTTTTTGATATTGGGGTTATTGTGGTAAAAAAATGGCATAACCTCTTTATGAAATTTGTGATTTGAATAAAATATTTACTATTGTATTGAAATTAATACAGTTATTTTTATGCTGGTGACGGTCTGGTGACGGTTATTATGTTAACTAAATAGAGTCAACTAATTGATATAATTAGATTAATTTGGGGTGAGTGAAGGGTCTCGAACCCTCAACCCCCAGGACCACAGCCTGATGCTCTAACCGTTGAGCTACACCCACCGTTATTCTTTTTTTAGCATAAGAACAGTCAAAAGTCAATGAAAGCCATGCTTTACCATTTTTCATGAGAAACTTCAGGATAGTTATGGTAAGCTTTGAAACCATGTCCATCAACAGCGGGTTAGATAAACTCATTATCAAAGGAATTATTTTAATAACATCGCTGTTCTTTGCAATTTTCTACCCTGACGTTCTTACAATTTTGTTTACATATAAAATCCTGTTCTTCAGGGTCTACCATGTCCTGTGGCTCCTTACCGTCCTCATATTGATTAAAAGGTTGATACCCCAATTAAATTCGAAAATTAACCTGGGAAAGATATATGGAAGAAATTATCTGCCGGCAGGTGAGGATAGTCCCTCGAAGCAGAAAAAATTGAAAGACTATATAAAAAAAATGAATTTTGGTGCAATCCGGTCTGCCATATATTGGACGGCGCTTGTTTTCATGATGGGTTTCTGGCATGTTGCAGGGCTGTTGAACACTATGTGGCTGTGTGTCATCGTTGTCTTCTTTGTTTTTATGGATCAGTTCTGCATTACGGTCTGGTGTCCTTTTAAAACGATTGTTCAGAATAAATGCTGCAATACATGCAGGATCAATAATTGGGGATATCTCATGGCGTTTTCACCTTTGATTTATGCCCCTTCCTTCTGGACATATTCCATTCTGATTTTGTCCATAGTTACCATCATTCAATGGGAATATATTTATTACAGATTTCCGGAGAGGTTTTATGAATTATACAATGCGAACCTTATGTGCAAGAACTGTGTAAAGAAGTGCAGAAAGAGGGAATCAAAAATCAGTTAAGTGGTTGAGTGGTTTAGCGGTTGAGTAAAACCTTGCTTAACTTACCTGACTTACTTACTGCATTTGAAGAATGTGTTTTTGCAGGATTTTTTCCAGACGTTCTCCCAGCATTTCAAGCGTATACTTCCTGGAGACTTCAAGACCTCTTGCTATAAGCCTGTCCCGTAATGCCTTGTCACGAGCTATGGCAAGCACTCCTTCCGCAATTTCTTCCGGCTTGTGGACATCCACAAAATACGCGTAATCATTAATCTTATCGAATGAGAGAAACGGTGAGACCCTCGTGAGAATTGCCGGTGTTCCTGTGCTCATGGCCTCAACAGGGGGCAGGCCAAAGCCTTCGATTTCCGTGGATGCTGAAATGAGGATGTGATTTTCCCTGTATAAATCTGACATTTCCTGCTCGGATATTTTCACAAAAAATCTGTC
>CAYMTB010000432.1:0-2303 GCA_964393225.1 uncultured Syntrophorhabdaceae bacterium | reverse complement strand
CATCGGAGGCTCAGTGAAAAAATCGGGAGATATGTCGAAGTAGTTGCAGGTGCGGGGTTAAGGCTGGCAATTGAAATCCTGCCCTTCTCGGTATTCGGCGGCATCAGCCGTTTCGCGGCACTGTGCAAAGAGATCGGGTCGCCGGCCCTGGGCCTGAATTTCGATACCGGCCATGCGTGGGCCTGCAGGGAACTGCTGCCTTCGCTGCCCTTCGAGCTGCAGGGGAGGATTTTCGGCTCGCATCTGGGCGATAATATGAGCACTGAAAACATAAAGCTTGCACCTGGAAAGGGTACGATCCCCTGGAAACCCTTACTGGATAGCCTTGTAAACGCAGGTTATAACGGAAGCAGGGATATTGAAATCGGCTGCAGAGCCGATCAGGTAGAAGAAGAATACAGATACGGATTAACCTACCTGCAGTCACTGAAAAACATGCAATAAAGGAGAAGTATCAATGAGCGATAAAGTTAAATATGCCCTGATCACGGGATTTGTGAGCAAGACAAAAGACCGGTTTCATGAGTATAATAAAGAGAAATCATTGGAAGAACGTCTGGAGATGGTGTCGCAGATGGAGGGCATGAGCGGTGTAGAGGTTATCTTTCCCTATGAAACAGGCGATGCCGCCACCCTGAGGTCCCTCCTAAATAAATACACCCTCGGTGTCGCCGCCATCAATGTGAATGTGAAGGCAGAGCCGGAATTCCGTAACGGCGGTTTGACCTCTATTGATCCGGCCGTCCGTCAGAAGGCCGTCCGGTTCATCAAAGATGCCAAGGATTTTGCTCAAGCTGTGGGCGCCAATAAGGTTACCTGCTGTCCTCTCGGCGACGGGTATGAATTTGCTTTCCAGTGTGACTACAGTCAAATGTGGAGGTTCCTCATCGACACCTTTGGCGAGGCAGGGGCATACAAGCCCGAGATTCCCCTTTTTATAGAATACAAACCCAGCGAGACCCGCGGCCGCTGTTTCGTGGACACTGCCGCAAAAACATTGTGCCTGCTCAACGACATCGGCATAAAAGAAATGGGTATTACAGTCGATTACGGTCATTCTAAATATGGCCAGGAGAATCCTGCCGAGGTAGTGGCCATGCTCGCAAAAAGCCGATACCCTTATTATATCCACATCAACGACAATAACGGCAAGTGGGATTGGGATTTTATGGTGGCGTCGCACAATTTTCTCGAATACGTGGAATTCATCTTCTATCTTCAGGAGTATAACTACACTGATTTTCTGACATCTGACACATCGCCTACCCGGTGGGATATCCAGGGCACCTTTGAGGCGAATACGCGGATGACACAAAAGATATGGGACAGGCTCAACGAATTGGACCGCAGCGAGTTTCTGAAGCTGATACGGGGCAACGATTTTCTGAAAACATGGAAATTCGTCGAGGCAAACATCTTTAAGCTTTAAGGGAGGTAACGAACAATGACAATACCCGAGATGCGTGTCGCCATCGATTGCGACGACGCTGCAGCCGATTTAAAAAAAGCGCTCTATGAACACTTGAAGAAACAGGGTGTGAACGTTACTGATCTGGATTATCTGGGCAGGAAGACTGCCGACTACCCCGAAATCGGTTTCAATCTGGCAGTTGAGATACAACAGGGACATTATGACCGGGGTATCCTCATCTGTGGTACCGGTCTCGGCATGGCCATAATTGCCAACAAGGTGGAGGGTGTCTTCGCCGGAACGTGCCACGACGTCTATTCTGCAGAAAGGTTAAAGAAGAGCAACGATGCCCAGGTGCTCACCATGGGTGCCAGGGTGATCGGCCCGGAACTGGCCAGGATGATCGTGGATGCGTGGCTCCGCTCGGAGTTTCAGGGCGGCGGCTCCATACCTAAGGTTGAGCAGATGCACAAGCTTGAACACGACTCGTTTCATAAGAAAGTCAAAAGGAGGGGCTGAACCATGCAGAAGATAATCAATGAACCGCAGAACGTGGTGGATGAAATGGTTGAAGGGTATGTCAAGGCCCACCCGGATTTGGTTGTCAGTACAGACAATCCCCGTGTCCTCAAGTACATTCATGCCCCCGTGTCCGGCAAGGTTGGAATCGTAACAGGCGGCGGCTCCGGTCATAAACCGGCTTTTATAGGCTACATTGGCCGGAATATGGTGGATGCAGTCGCTGTCGGTGAGATATTTTCCTCACCTCCGGCGCAGATGTTTTTTGATGCCTTCAAGGCTGCCGACAGCGGCAAAGGGGTTGCATGCCTCTACGGCAACTATGCGGGCGATAACATGAATGTCAAGATGGCCATGGAGCTGGCCATAGAAG
>CAYMTB010000431.1:0-2306 GCA_964393225.1 uncultured Syntrophorhabdaceae bacterium | reverse complement strand
ACCGGCAGAGTCGTGTGCGATGCAATCACGCCGGGGAGATGCGCTGCCATCCCTGCCACGGCGATAATGACCTCAAACCCGTCTTTCTGTGCATTTTTTGCATACGTTGCGGTTTTTTCGGGATTACGGTGGGCCGAAGATACATCCAGCTTAAAAGATATGCCCATCTCCTTAAGGAAGGTTATCGCTTCCTTTACTGCGGGGAGATCGCTTTCGCTCCCCATGAGAATAAGTATTTTTGCCTTTTCCATAAAATCTCCCTGCATGCAAAGTTCAGCTTTTATTTAATTTACATGAAAGTCTATTTTTTTGCTACAATAATGAATAAAGTATTTTTCGTAAAATACATATTTTGATATATAATCCTGAAGAAATGAAAGAGAACAATGCTAAACAAGCTATAATCATTGATACTTTTATCGGAAAAGCGCCTCTCTTCAATGGACTGCCCGAGAAACAACTCGAGGAATTATCTCACATAGCAGTAAATTCCCTTTTTAAACGCGGCGAAACAATCTTCTCTGAAGGGGATGATGCAAGCGGTTTTTACGTTTTGCGATCAGGGCGGGTTAAGATTTTTAAACTTTCCTTTGAAGGAAAAGAGCAAATCCTTCATATCATTGCGCCGGGAGAACCTTTTGGAGAAGTACCGGTCTTCGCAGGCGAAACCTTCCCTGCCCACGCACAGGCTTTAGAGGAAAGCAGGACAATCTTTTTTTCAAAAAAGGCCTTTATGGAATTGATCAAAAAAGACCCCTCCATTGCCTTGAATATGCTTGCCATCCTGTCGCGGAGGTTGAAACAGTTTGCCCGGCTCGTTGAAAACCTGTCCCTCAAAGAGGTGCCGCAAAGGCTTGCATCGTATTTTCTTTTCGTAAGCAGCAGGGAAAATAAGGATGCTGTGGAATTAGACATAGCAAAGGGACAATTGGCGAGCATACTTGGCACGATCCCTGAGACGCTTTCGCGAATTTTAAGCAAGATGGTGAATCAGGACCTTATCCGCGTTCAGGGACGCACGATAAAACTCATTGATAAAAAAGGACTTGAAGAGGTTGTAACCGGGGGGAAAACGCTCCTGTAAGGCGCGGAACACTTTTTATTGTGTTTGGTTTTAATAATTAAAATAACGCTTGACGTTTACGGGCACCTTTTCGATGATACCGATACAACCAATCGAATTTAAACAATATTGTTACGGCGGACATTTAGCACAGATTGACCTGAACTGCATGGTGCTGAGGTAGCGGTCACCACGATCGGGCAGTATTACCACAATTATGCCATGGTCTATTTTTCTTGCTATCTGAAGGGCCGCTGCCGCTGCGGCACCACTGGATGTCCCCACAAAAATCCCCTCTCTAAGCGCAAGAAGCCTTGTAACTTCAAAGGCTTCACCATCTTCAATCATCACTTTCTCATCCAGCATCTCCGGTTTATAAATCTTTGGAACCATCGATTCCGTCATATTCTTCAGGCCCTGTATCGTATGCCCCTGAACAGGCTCTACACCGACAATTTTTACAGAGGGTTTTTTCTCTTTCAGATACTTTGCAGTTCCCATGAGGGTGCCGGTGGTTCCCATCCCTGCCACAAAATAATCAACCCCGCCATTTGTCTGCGATAAAATCTCCGGCCCTGTTGTTTCGTAGTGAGCAAGCACATTATCGCTGTTGTCATACTGATTGGGCATAAAGTATTTACCGGGGTCCTGTTCAAAAAGTTCGTGCGCCTTTTTTATTGCGCCGTCAATATTCGATTTTGCCGGTGTGAGAAAAACCTGAGACCCGAGCCCTTCAAGGATTAAACGCCTCTCCATGCTTACGCACTCAGGCATGCAAAGATCAACATGATAGCCTTTTGCTGCTCCTATCATTGCAATTGCAATCCCTGTATTGCCTGATGTGGGCTCAAGAATGATCTTACCCTTTGTAAGTTCGCCTCGCCCTTCTGCCTTCTCTATCATGTAAAGGGCCGGGCGGTCTTTTACCGACCCTCCGGGATTACATCCTTCGAGTTTGCAGAGGACTTTTACACCGGGCTTACCGACAATGTTCATGAGTTCAACAAGCGGTGTATTCCCTATTGCAGACAATATGTTCATACAGAGATACCTCCTGATTTGTTCAATTTATAATACAGTGAAAAGATTATCAAAATAGCGTCATTTTAACAAGTAAAAGAAAGGCGCAATTACTTATTTACTTGTTCCACGCATTACTATTATACTTTTCAAAACTTCAGGCAATACTTGCTAAAGGTGCTTAAATGAAAGCAATACTTTTTAACGGAGAGCTAACATATAC
>CAYMTB010000430.1:0-2317 GCA_964393225.1 uncultured Syntrophorhabdaceae bacterium | reverse complement strand
AAGCTGTATTTAGTCAAATTATATGTAAACATCCCAAATTAGCCGTATTGAATAAAACAAAAGCGGATTTTCAGTAGAGTATATACTGAAAATCCGCTTTTAATTTATAAGGAGTTGATACTCATGGAAGAAGTTCTTCCCAGTTTATAGGGGTTTGTAACATTGGTATTTTTTCGAGAGTCCTAGTTAGCCATTTGTGTGGTTCAATACCTGCTTGCAGACAGCTTCCCAATAAGGTATAGAAGATACAGTTATCCTCCGCACCGTTGTCATTGCCAGAGAATAAGTAGTTCTTGCGCCCCAGGGTGATAGGACGAATAGTATTTTCAACAGCATTGTTGTCAATATGAAAATATCCTTCTTTACAATAGCGACTGATACGGGGCCACATGCCAAAAGCATAGCTAATGGCTTTACCCAAGGAACTTTTTGGGGTACAACTTTTAAAAGTTTCCTTCATCCAACTCTCCATTTGTTGCAATATCGGATACGCTTTTTGTTCTCGCTGCTTGCGGATTTGCTCGTAATCAGCGCCTTCTTCTTTGAGATTGCCTTCCAGCATATAAAGCAAGGCAATATAATCAAGCGCTTTTTGTGCTTCGGGAGTGGTTGTTAAGGCCGTTTCAAATTTTCGTCTAACGTGAGCCATACATCCCAGTGGAAGCACGCCTTGTTTTTCTTCGAATATGCTGTATGCCGCATAACCATCGGTTTGAAGTGCCCCCTGGTAATCTTTAAGCATTTTCAGCACTACTTCCTGAGAACGGGAGCCTTTGTCGTAATGAAAAAATACCCCTGGAAACAGTACCGAACGAACCACCCAGATATAACCCTTTCGTGCCGAGCCTTTACGATCGGTTATTGAATGGCTGGTTTCGTCTACCTGAATGTAATTGGCTGATAGAATTCGCTGCATTTGCGCAGCATAAAGCGGATAAAGCTTATCGGCCAGGGAATGTACCCAGCGGTTGATACTGGAAGTGGTTATTTCTAATCCAAGATCCTTGAAACGTTTGGCTTGTCTGTATTCGGGGAGATGGTAAAGAAATTTATCTACGATAATTTGACTGAGCAACGATTCTCCGGCAATGCATCCGGGCAATATCACATTTTTAACAGGGGCTTGAACAATGGTAGTTGTAATGGCCTGTATGTCTTGTTTTTCTTTGTATATAGGTCTGATTATACGTTCTACCCAAAACTTCGATGGTTCAATCATTAATCGTTCGTTTACGTCCTGACCGATTTTAATCAGCGGATTAACATCTACATTCTCAGGCTCAACAACTGTTTCTCTGCGTTCAATATTCTGCGGTACTTTATAAGAGCGTTTATTGGTGGTCGATTTTTCTTTTGAAGCGTTACGACGTTTTTCTGCTTTGTGCATAATCTCGTCAACTAACGACTTCATTTCAGGGGTTTCAAGCTCCAAGGTTTTCATCCCTTGTTCTGAGTCAAACAATGACAGTTGAGCTTCCATATAGTCGGGTAATCGCTTCTCTGAGCGTCGACCAAAGAGTTGACGCTCCAGATAAAGTATACGCTCCTGCTTGCGTTTAAGCTCTTCATCCTTCAAAAGAATTTGCTCATCCTTCAAAAGAATTTGCTCATCTTTCAAAAGAATTGTAGCTTTTAACAAAGCGTTATCCTGTAATATTTGCTGTATATCTCCCATTGTTTTACGGTATAAAGATACTATATTCCAATGACATACGCAAATAATTCACTCAAAATTATATCGTTTTCTGCGTTTTATTTTTACACTAATTCCTTCCATAAAAAGCACCAATTCATCCCAGCGAATTGTACGAAAACCTGTACCTTCTTTAAGAAATATCTTGTGACTGACACGTCCACTTTCCATGCGTTTGTAATAAATCACAAAGCCTCCACGTTCCCAATGAAGCAATTTCATGGTCGTACGACTTTTATTTAAAAACACATAAACATCTCCATTGGTGGGGCTCAATGACAAATATCTAATCATACCACTCAAGCCATCCAGACCTTTACGCAAATCAACGCCTTGCAAGCAAACTACAAACCGATTTCCTTCATTCAAACTAAACATAACTTTTTTTTTCGACAAAGATCTGAATTTGATCTTCTTGAAAAAATACGGCTAATTTGGGATGCTTACAATTATATTCGTACAATGACTATTAAATCTCGGGTTAAAAGATGAAGAGATATTTCTTTGAAAGAATGGAAATTGTTTTAAAAAATATTGTGAGAAGGGAAACCATTAATTAAAAAAGGCAACTCAAATTGAGCTGCCTTTTTATCTTTTATTTAACAAATTCTATTGCATATATTC
>CAYMTB010000429.1:0-2317 GCA_964393225.1 uncultured Syntrophorhabdaceae bacterium | reverse complement strand
CGGCCCCTCCCCCGGGAATCAATTCCTCAATGACAGTAAATCCGTTGTCGCTGCTGAGGGTGGCTCCAATCCCATCCAGGGAAAGCTGCGTCTGAATCAGGAGATCCTCATAGTTCTCGGAGGACAGGTAGCTCGTATGCGGATCCAGGGACAGGGCAAAGGCCTGGGCGATGCTCGTAATTAGCTTTTCAGGATTGCGCTCGACCACCCGCATCGTCTGTAGCTCGTAGCGGTGAATCTGCTGCTTCTTGGCCTCCGCCAAGCCGATGCCTGCCAGCAGGGTGTTTTCGATCTGGAATTGTACAACCCTTCTCAGAAACTCATACTTTTCCCCTGTCGTCTTCAAATAGGGGCGCTTGTTCACGTTGATGTTCAGCTCCACTGTCTCGTCGAGTCGGTAGTCTTGCCCCAGAATCTTTTTTACAATGGCCTCATTTTCCTTAGCCCGCGCGACGAGCACATCGTAAACCTGCTGAAGCGAGGAACAGTCACCAGATTGCATGCTTACAAACACACCTTGCAGAACCGGCTTTATCCTCTCCAAATCGGACTCGTATAGCAGCGTTTTGGAGGGGTCAAGACTCTTGATCATCTGGTCGACGGCACGACTCTTGATCTCTTCGGTCATCTTCTTCATTGCGTAGTGATTGGATAGGAACCTGTCCATCAGAATGGGAAGGCGGCTGCAGGTAAGGTTTGCGGCCATTGAGGAAATGGGCAATAGCAGGATCAGAAGCAAAATCAGAAGTAGCCTCCAGAAACAGAAACCGTCCTTGCCGCCGAACGCCGCTCTGCGGCTATGTTGATTATCTCCAGGGGTATTCCGGGGGGTGTTTTCGTCTCTTCCGTCGCACATGCACATGCTCGCGGCTCTTCCCGCCGCACCGTGGCACGGCTGTTCTTTATTTTGCTCTGTATGAGAAATCACTTGGTTGTGACAATAGAAGGACGGAAGGAGTCTGTCAAGTTAAAAGGAAAATTGCATGCAGTTGGAGTTGAATGCAAATACAAAGCGATAAGCCAAGGTTGATGGGAGTTTATTGAACCCTGGTCGAAAGCTGCGAAGTCTTTACCGTGATTTCCCGTCCCTGAAAAAGGATGAGCTGATTTCTTGTAATGTCTTCTTGAGTTATTTGAATAACTATGCAAAGTTACATCCATTAATGTTTGGTAATTGATCCTGTTTGGGAACCTATATATGGGTGCTTTATGGACTTACTACTTATTTTGAATTTAAATAGTAGGAGATTGTAATATGCAAACATCAGATCTGGAAAAGTATTGTGAGAAGGCTATAAGCGCAGGGATGACCCATGCGAAGGTCATCGATCCAAGCACCGTTGTCACGGCCCCATGGGTCAGGATGAAATGTCTGTTTGGCTGTCCCTACCGGGTCAGTCATTGCTGCCCTCCGACGACACCGACCCCGAAAGAGACGCGGGACGTTCTGGACAGTTATTCCCGGGCCATCCTGTTTCATATCGAAGCGCCCAGGATACCGGAGCGAGGCAAAAAGAACGTCGGTCTTTTTGACATGCTCGTCGCCTTGGAAGGCGAGATCTTTAAGGACGGCTATTACAAGGCATTTGTATATTTGGCGGGCCCCTGCCCCCTATGTAAGGAATGTAGCAAGGTCAAGGATGCGGCCTGCAACTTCCCCGGCAAGGCAAGGCCGTCCATGGAGTCATGCGGAATTGATGTGTTTCAGACGGCAAAGAACAACGGGTTTTTCATCCAGACATTGAAAGAGAAGACGGAGACGCAGAATCTTTATTGTCTCATGCTGGTCGATTAAGGAGCACTCCCCTTTTTATTTGAAAGAGCTATCGTTTGGAACTGACTGGCAAAATATTGTCTACGAATGATTGAAGAAGGGAAAGCAATGCTTACCATAACAGATAAAGCTCGTGATTACTTGCTGACAAAAGGCGGGGCTGTGCACCTATTCTCCACAGGGCGTGCCGGCCTTTGCTGAGGGCGTGTCAATTTAGGCCCGTCCGTGGGGCGGGGCATACCTAAGAACACCGGAGACTACAGCATGTCATTCCTGAACGAAATTAAGGTGTACCTCCCGAACGGTTTCGAGTCACCCTTTCCCCTGACAATTAGCGTTCAAAACCTGTTTGGTCTGAAGATACTCAGTCTCATAGGCTGGAAGCTGGTGTAAGCATTCGCAAGATGAAAGTGATGAAAATTAAGCTACACTCCACATAATCATTATGTATAAATTTATTTTTAGATTGAACAAGCATATCCAGCCACATGGGCCTGATTAATCATCACCAAGTAGCAACGACGATATTCGACTCCGTATTAC
>CAYMTB010000428.1:0-2343 GCA_964393225.1 uncultured Syntrophorhabdaceae bacterium | reverse complement strand
CGGCACGGTTTAATTGCGAGCGCAGTCGAGCAACATGAGCGTGTTTGCGAGGGATGGCCCGACACCAATACTAATTTTAATGATAAATCAGGGCTAAATGATGCTTACATAGCGACCATGTCGGAAGGCCTGCATTTTCTTCCGACAGCAAAGAAGCATACAAACGTTCTGCACCACATAATGGGGTATTTCAAAAAACAGTTATCGGCCGATGAAAAGCAGGAACTGCTTGACATCATTGAAAACTATCACAAAGGACTGATTCCGCTTATAGTTCCGGTTACACTCCTTAACCACTATGTCCGCAAATATAATGAGCCATATTTAAAGAGACAATATTATCTGAATCCGCACCCGCTTGAACTGATGCTGAGAAATCACGTTTAATAAGAGGCAATTTTTTGGTGGCAAAAAGTACTCAGTTAATGTAAATAAAGGTACAATTAAAAACAAGGAGTACAGAAATGAAAAAGATATTGTTATTCTCGATTGTAATTGCCGCACTGATGTTTCTTCCCGTGATGTTGAAGGCCGAATGTGTCAGCGGGAATTGCGAGAACGGCACGGGAACTTTTATTGATGCAAAAGGCAAATACATTGGTGAATTCAAGGATGGCAAAAGAAGCGGAAACGGGACTTTTTACACTCCCGATGGAAGTGAATACACAGGCGAGTGGAAGGATGGCCGCAGGCACGGGAAAGGCACTACCAACTACCGCAGCGGTGATACATACGTGGGGGATTGGAAAGAAGGAGAGAGAGAAGGACAGGGCACAATAACCTATTCTAATGGAGACAAATATGTGGGGGGATGGAAAGACAACAACTTTGACGGCGACGGTACTTTCTACTACAGAGGTAAACCGCCAATTCGGGGGAGATGGGATAAAGGCGCTTTTTTAGGAAAATGGTAAACCGGTTGCAGGATGGGGCTGTCCCGATGGGACCCCATCCTGCAATATCAATGTGTGTTTTTCAGCAGCTGCAGGAAGTTCCGCACCCGCTTTGTTTTCTTGAAAGTTCTGACTCTACCTTAAATCCTGCACCCATTGCAGACTGGACAAATTCTACGTTTATCGGCTGCGTTTCTTCGTAAAGTTTTTTATCAATTACAAATTTTATACCTTTCTCGTCAAAAATCTGATCGTTTTCCTGAGGCTCATCCAGAGCCATGCCCAGAGAGGGACCCGATCACCCGCCCTCCGTTAACGTAATCCTCACAGCATTCGGACCGTCTTTGCCCTCAAGAAACTGTTTTATAACTTCGCCTGCCTTATCAGATACCTCAAACATTCTCTTTCTCCTTTTATAAAATTTGCTGTCACCCTCAAAACAGCAACAGCGTTTTAAATTATATACATTAATTTCTCTTTGTCAACCAGCGCTCCGGAAAAGCTTAAAACTGATAGCCGAGGCTCACAAAGCCCATAGTGGAGTTGCTTTCAAAAAATGTGATATTCGAGTCAGTATTGTTCGAATTTATACCCGCGCTTAAGGAATATTTTTTCCATCCGAAGGGGTTCGGAAAAGTGGCCATAATGCCTGCTCCGTATGTTCTGCCGTCTCTCGTCTTAAAATAAATGGGATTTGTGCTGTCGAACTGCGCTGTATTGCCATAAATGCGGGCAGTAATAATGGCCGCAGACATTTGCATGTTCAGGGCTAACGAGCCTTCGTACTGGTTGTAACTGTTGCTTTTTCCATCATATTCGCCTCTTTCATAGGTAAATGCCGGAATGAAACTGAGCATTTTTGTGAGAGGCTGACGGTAATTAATGCTTAATGTGTGTGTAACTCCGTCCTGTCGGAGATCAGAAATAATTGATCCGATAACATCATTACTCACGTTCGTTATACCAGCTCTGTATGAAAGTGAAAAGTTGGTATTGAAGGCATTTCCGTATACGATCTTGCCTCCAAAAAGCCTTGTGTTAGTTGATGTCCTGTACAATACATAGGGGTTTTGCCAGTTTTTTGCAATTAATGAATAAAAGCCATAAATATCAACAAAGCTTTTTTCAAATCTCTGCCTTACTCCGGCACTGAGGCTTCCGGGTTCAAGGGCTGAGTTGATGTAAAAATCTGTTGACCTCTTACCGCCTACAATGCCCTGATCAGGACTAACTTTAAAATCAATATAAGGAAATGCCACATAAACCGAGCTTGAATCAGGTCTCGAATAAATACTTGTAATCGTCCTGTTCCCATTCCCCCAGAGATTGTCGGCTTTAGTTACAAACATGCCCCATATTCCTGCAGAAACATCATATTTCTCAGCACTGAGATGGGAAACGCTTGATAAAGATACCCATGCTGTGAAGATTAAAACAATCCATATTTTCT
>CAYMTB010000427.1:0-2346 GCA_964393225.1 uncultured Syntrophorhabdaceae bacterium | reverse complement strand
TGGAAGGAGCAATTGCAGCATATACAAAGGCAATAAGGATTGATCCTGATCTTGCCGGCCTTTATGTCATGAGAGGATATGCTTACACAAAAACAGGCCGATTAAGGCAGGCCATGAGAGATGCTAACAAGGCAACCAAGCTGGATCCTGAAATGACAGAACCATATTTCATCCGTGGTGTGCTCTATGGGGAAAGAGGGAAATATAAAGAGGCCATTGCAGAGTTTACCACATCCCTGAAACTTGACCCGAAATATGCAAAGGTCTACTTTATGAGAGCAGCGGTATATACAATGAAAGGGGAAGGGGTGCTTGCCTTGCTGGATTATCAGATGGCCGCCTTATTGGGGGATAAAAGAACGCAGGATTTTCTGAGAAGACAAGGGATTGGATGGCTGGTCGGTGGCACTGAGAGCGGTTCTATGAGCAAGAACTGAATGTACGATGTTTTTATTGAGACATAGGGATAATTAAGAAGGGGGCCACGATACCCTTACAGATACCGTGGCAAGCTGGGTAGCATTTCTTTATCTGAGGGGGGGAATTGCCAGCACCAGCCTGATATAGTATAGCATAATTGATGAAAAGTAATGGGCATCGACGAAGAAGCTGATCATATAACTTTACCAAAGCAGCAGAGGAACAAATGCCGACAATATACTCATCATCAAGAATAAAAACATTGTAAAGGCAGTTAGAGAACCGGTATAAGCATAGAGAACATTGAAAGTATAATGCAGGAATTAATTAAATGGACCTTATAAAAGGAGATTATTGCATGAAAACAAAAAAACAGGATAGCGTTGAAACACTGATAAGCGCAGGAAAGTGTATAGAGGCACACGAAAAAGTGAAAGATCTTATTGATGAGAGGTCGTATGAAATATTTTATAAATGGTCTGTATCGAGGACTGAAGATGAATACCAATTGCAGGCGAGAGCTATTGAATTGGAAGAAAAATATTTTAAAGACATGATTTTGAAGGAGTACGCCAAAGAACTAACACAACATAAAATTGTTGAGACGGTGAACGTATACTCTGATGAGTTTTCGCGAGTGTTTAGCTTAGGCATCGACAATCACTGGCAATTTAGAATTGTTGAGAGTATTGAAATTGATAATTCAAAAATTGCTGTGGGTATGTGTTATCACTTAGAAAAAGTTATAGAAATTATCGAAAGCAAAAAGAATGATAAATTGATTCTTCTTCATGAAATGATACATGCTTATGAGTATTCTTTGGGCAATGAATGCGAAACATACAAACAATACGTAATGCTTGCATTGTACAGAAAATTGGAACCTAAAATACCCAACTTGCAGAAACTCATTATATCACAGGTTCATGAGGCGTCACAGGTTCATGCGGCGTCACATGTTCATAGCATTCTGTTTATGTTGAAATCGTTAGATTTAGACCTGAGATTAAAGAAACCGTTAAGGACTGTTTACAGTTATGGCAGAAAAGATTTTCTTGATACCCCTAAAAAGCGCAAACCTACTTCAAAAAAAAGGGTACTTATGAGAATAAGCAAATTAGAGCAAGCCTTCGAGTATGCGGATGTCAGGAGCGAATATCTTAATAAACTTTTGCTGAAGGTCCTTGGCATCATCAATAAATCTACTAATGTTACGGAGATGGGCTTGGAAAAAATCATAGAAGGTCCTACATTGTCCGGATTAGAGGCTGAGGTTGTAGAGGATGGCTCCATCAGAATAGACTGGGTCAAACTACAGAAAAACGATGACACGATTGCTATGGCCATAATCGCCCACGAAATCGCCCATCATTCCCTCAAACATCATTTAAGCGTAACTCTTGACGATAAAGGGTTGAAAATGGAAAAAGAGGCAGACGACCTGGCAAAACAATGGGGTTTTGATATCGATCTTTTTCGAAAAGTCTATGGAGCTGCTACCATACTGAAAGACGATAAAATGCGCTAATCGCTTTGATATGCTTATCTGCTTCCTTCGAAATGTTTTATTTTGCCAGCATACATTTGCACCAAAATATGCCATGAAGCGCATTAAACCTTCTATCATCTTCATCTGTATACTCCTTCTCTTTGCCTCAGCATTATCCGCACAAGAGCATGTATCCAACCAATGGATCGATGAAGGATATGCATTATTTAATGCAAAGAAATACAAAGAAGCCGTAGTGGAATTTACTAAAGCAATTTACATGGATGCAGAAAATGAGGATGCTTTACTGTTCCGGGGAGTTTCGTATATTGGTTTAGGCAACTACCAGCAAGCTCTGAAGGATATCAATAAGGTACTCGAACTAAACCCGGAAAACGGAATTGCATATAAAGACAGAGCAATAGCATACTGGTCAA
>CAYMTB010000426.1:0-2349 GCA_964393225.1 uncultured Syntrophorhabdaceae bacterium | reverse complement strand
TGCAACGTTTCTCTGCTCCTGTATCCCCAGAAACAAAAAACCCGTAGTTGGTGCTACGGGTTCCTTGGTTAGTTTGTAGGCAGGTTTACCGTTTCTTGGGAACAAGGTGGTATGTTGCCGAATTTTTCGTGCCTTTCATCTCCACGAGTCCTTCGTCAATGTTCGCTTTGAGGGCCGTTTTGATGGAACTGACGGGGATACCCTCCAGTTCGGCTACAATCTTGCCCATACCCGCGCCTTTGGCTCCGGCGGTTCTGAGGATGTCAAGCACCTTCCCCGGCAAGGCTTCCCTCTCCTCGTTCGTCAACCTGTTCCGCTTCGCACCCTCTGCCTTGTCGCCCGACAAGGTCTTGCCTGTCAGCTTCGCGTAAAGGGCTGCCTTCTCTGCCAACTGCGATTTGAGTTCTGCGATTTCTGCCACCAGTTCACTTACGGCACCATCTTTCAGTTCTGCAATCTTGGCAGCGTGTTCTTTCTCTGCTTTCTCCAATAGTTCTAGTTTAGTCATTATATGTGTTTGTTGAATCCAGCCATTTTGGCAGATTGCAACCTCTTTACCGTAACGCCCTACCAAGTGCAAGCAGATTTCAAAATATTTTCCTTGTTTACTTTCGAGGGGAGAGGGCTTGTTCTTTCCTCGCTGTTGGAGATCAATCCTCCGCCGATTCCCCATAAACCGTGAGGGCCTCAACTGCCTCCTCAAAGGTGCAGCCTGTGGCGTTTTGGATTTTCTCAGGGAGTGATGTGCCATCAACATCATAACCGCCACAACGGACTTTTGATTTCAGAATAAAGCCTGCAACGATGCTGCCAATTCGCAGATCCAGTTTTTCATATCCCTCATCCCCATTCCCAGATCCGAAAATCACACCAGTCGGTACAATTCGGACATTCATTCTCCTGCTCTTCTTTTCGGTTACGTTCGCGTTGTCGGTCGTTGTGGTCGCCGAAACCATTGATGTTGTATTTGTGTTTCTCATACATTTTTTTGTTTTAGGTGAATGAGAGTATTGCCCGCATTTCTCCTGTAGTGAGGGTTTGATTCGTAGCGTTTGTTGTTTGTCGTTTCTTCGACCTAAAACAAGAAAATGTATGAATAAATCCTACAACAAACACAGCGATAGTCGGAACACGCAACCGTATCCGAATCACAATACCAAACTGAACAACCTTGCGTCTGGAGAATCGGTAATAGATAGAAAGCACTCGCATCTATCAAGCGACACGGCAACAAGGGCCGCCGTGAATGGGGCTTTGTCCCGCATTCATGCGAATAACAGGGAGTTTATCGAAGAAGAAATAACATATGATAAGCCATTGGGCCAGACGGTCTGCGTTTCTACAACTGACAAGGACATCATCGTGATGGCAAAAAGAAGACATCGAAACGGTTTATCTCGGTTGGTAATGAACCGGACCCCTGAACCATCCTCAAAGGTATTTGTTGTTCTAAAAAAGTCTGGTCCCTTTGAATATGTGCTCATTACGGGATTCATAGGAGGGAAGCCGCATCCTGAACTATTCGATATAAACGCTTTTGACCGTAAAGAAGATCCCGCCAAAGCATTTGCTGAGGCAAAAGAATTCTGGAGTAACCATGCGCTCATATTCAATTCGCAGGATGTAGAGCCTTAAACACCATACGATATGCCTCTTCCGCGATTTCCCCCCTGCCAGTGGTGGGCCTTACTCTGGCTTCAATTGCCCGTAGCGCTCAACCAACGCCTTCCGCTCGTCTTCGATAGACATCCCTTCTTTCTGCTGCAATGTCCGCCTTGATCGTTCACCGCCCCGCTTGGCAACGTATTCCTCAAGTTGGGGAGTGATCGAGGCGACAATGCACATTGCGATAATTCCCCCCAGCAATGAGGCGGTAATCAGGGCTGGCGCAAAACCTCTGAGTCCTGCAAATGAAGAAATCCAGTTTCCAAAGTTGAGTATGCTGATTGCGAGCCCACAAGATTGATACTGATACAACAGGCAGGCAGTAAAAATGGTTCCAAGCGCAAGGCTCACCCCCACCATTATACCGGCATAACTTTCTCTATATTCGTTCATGCTCAAGTTCACGTTCGGGTTGAAGCTCTGGGTTGAATCCTGAAATCATCTCCTTGATGGCTTCGGTCGTGTTCTCCCTCTCCCCTTGGATATAGGCGCTCGCCTTCTGGGCCGCTGAACATGCGCCGATTATCATTTTCGCGTTGTTCTGCAATGCCTCGATCCAGCTTTTCAGGTAGCCCGCCGAATTCTGGAATTGCACCTCCCCCAAGATTCCGGCCTCGTTTGATAGGAATGCCGCGCTCAGTTCTGCTATCAATTCCTCTCGGGCATACCGCTCTGAACCTTTGT
>CAYMTB010000425.1:0-2350 GCA_964393225.1 uncultured Syntrophorhabdaceae bacterium | reverse complement strand
ACGCGAGCTTGTCGAGTATGCGCAGAGCGGTCAGTACGAGGTGACGACAAGCCACTTTTACACGATGGAGGACGCAGTGGGGCGCAGGCGCTTTGAGCTGGAGCAACTGCTCTCCGAGTACGAGACCAAGGCAAGCGGTGTTATCAAGAAGCTCGTAGCAATGGGGGAAATCAATGCGGATGAACGTTCGGACCTGGCTATATTTGTAGCCTTTGCTGCGTTCCGTACTCCGGACATAGTCGACTCTCTCAAGGCTTTCAACTCCGGTTCAATCAGAGACATCTGCATGCAGACCTTCTCAGACGTTGAGGAAGTCAAGATGCGAATGCGTGGCAATCCCGATGCGCCATCATCGGAAGAGGAGTTGGAAATTGAGGCACGCGAGCTTGTCGAGTATGCGCAGAGCGGTCAGTACGAGGTGACGACAAGCCACCTTTGGGCTGTAAGCATGGCTTTTAGGATGGCTTTTATCATTGCTCCAATCTTTGCAGGGCGTGATTGGACTATCCTTCATCGGAACAACGACAAGAAATCATTCGTGACCACAGATGCACCTGTCATGCTTACCACTGTAGCTCCACGCCAGAATAGCTTCTGGGGAATTGGGTTCGGCAATACGGACGCTTTGGTGCTATTTCCGTTGACCGAGTCATGCATCTTGACAATGTGCGGCAGCGAGGGGGATCTGAGGCACTGGACGGCAGGCTCCGAACAGATGCGGCAAATAAACCTAGCCATCGCCGACCGCTGCCAGCGTTTTGTTATCGGACGCGATGAAGCGCTGGTTCGGTCACTTGCAGATCATTTATGCCTTGCAAAAAAGAAGTGGCAGCCCAAAATGCAACGCGAATAGGTCTACTTGGAATTACTTTGTCCAACGAGGGCATCTGAAACACGCGGTTCCGATGGTGCCTACTTCAATTTCAACAGTGGCAAGCGAAATTGGAGTCCCCGGTCAGGCGACGGCAGCGGTCGGACACTCCCGGTTCGTAAGGCCAAATAGATTATTTGATCCTTCGATAAATGTCTTCGTTCAGTTCCATGTCAGATCCTTGGAGGCTACCTGAAACATTGAATCCCGTTTAGAGAAAATTCATTATCCCCCCCAGCATGATCGCCTATCCGGCGCACATCACCGGACACAATACCGTGCCAAAACTGACAAATTTTAGCAAATCTGTCCACATGATAGAGCTTCCTTATTGGACTATCGGGGGCGTATTTACAGAAACACACGTTTATGAATCAACATGGGGGTTACTCTCTATAAGATTCAACACATCTAACCATAGGCTCAGCAATTTATCGATTAAATTTTATTTATCGATTTGTTTCAAACGATTGCGAGCATTTACATCGCCCTTTTCGGCAGATTTTCTATACCAAGATATCGCTTCAGTTTTGTCTTTTTGAACGCCATCACCTCTTTCGTACGCTACGCCAAGCAAAAACATACCAAGTGGATTACCTTTTTCAACAGCTTTTCTATACCATTCCACAGCTTCATATTCGTCTTTGGCAACACCCTTACCATTCATGTATGCTGAGCCGAGATTAGTCATGGCAAGTGGATTACCTTTTTCAACAGCTTTTCTATACCATTTTACAGCTTCATATTCGTCTTTGGCAACACCCTTACCATTCATGTATGCTGAGCCGAGATTAGTCATGGCAAGTGGATTACCTTTTTCAACAGCTTTTCTATACCATTTTACAGCTTCATATTCGTCTTTGGCAACACCCTTACCATTCATGTATGCTAAGCCGAGAGCATTTATACCAAAGGAATTACCTCTCTCTGCGGCAAGTCTATACCATTTTACACCTTCTGCTTCATTCTTCGTAACCCCACGCCCATTACAGAAGGCCATTCCATACAAGTACTGACCGATTGGTATACTTTTCTCCGCAAGTGCTCGACATGTGGCAATACCCTCTTCAGGAGATATTCCTAAATTGTAGCGTTCAATTGTCGCAACAGCACACAGTCGCGCTTGTCCTAGAAGATCACCAGAACTGGCAAGACGTTTCAAGTCCATAAGTGGTTCATTTGACTGTGCAATATAACTATCAAGTTCATTATTAAAAGCAGGACTATCAAGAGCATTTTGAGTTGCGGCTGTTGACGGAGATTTCCCCTCTTCTGACGTTACCTGCTGTGAATCAATTGATACAGTTTGCCTTGCTGGTGGGTATTTGAAATAAAACTCGCCTGTAAGAGATGAAGACTCCCACGGAATTTGAGCATTCGAAGTTTTTTCTATAACAATTTTTCGAACCCTTTTGAAAACTTCTTCCACCTTGAGACTCGGTGCTTGAAGTGCGTTGAGAAGTGCCTCTGTATAAACAC